>CAMAWN010000120.1 GCA_945861865.1 Candidatus Kuenenia stuttgartensis
CTGCTCCGCCGAGCCGGACTGAGCCTGCTCAAAAACAACCTCACCCACAAAATCGGTGTCAAAAACAAACGACTCATCGCCGCCAGCGACGAGGACTATCTCCTGCAAGTCCTCTTCAGTTCGTGACTTCATGTGCAATTGCCCTGGGATGTCAACTCCGAGAAATGTTTCCGAATCGCGACACTCACACTTGAGGGCACGACGCTCATCCTGAAACGCGAACGCCATTTGATCGCCCAGCATCCAGCCAAGCCAACTCCTCAAATTGTTATTCTTGCTATTCTCCAACGAGCGCAGGTCGCGCAATCGCCCTGGTCACGAGTTGACCAATGCCATCAATAACAGTGAGATTGGTTGGGTGGTGTTCGAAGTGTGCTTGTTCCATGCTACGGAGTTGTCGTTGGAAGGGTTCTCAGTCGAGGAGGAACCATGTTGGCACGGTCTGTTCTGTTGTTGCTGATCGGACTTCATTCGGTCGCCGCGGCCCAATCTGCCGTACCACCGCCGGCCGATTGCGTGTTCCGAGGCGGCGGCGTGTACACCGTTGATGCGGCCCGGAGCTGGGCCGAGGCAATCGCGATTCGTGCGGGACGAATTGTGTACGTCGGGACTGATGCCGGCCTCACGCCGTGGATCGGACCCAAAACACGCAGCATTGATCTCCAGGGCAAGATGCTGTTGCCGGGCTTTCACGACTCGCATGTGCATCTGGTGGGTGGCGGCATCGAGTTGGACGAGTGCAATCTCAACGATCTGGCGACGATGGACCAAGTCCTCGCGGCGGTGCGTCAGTTTGCGGAGCGACACCCGGACAAGAAATGGATTCGTGGCGGCGGTTGGCCACTGACTCTGAGCGGCGGCAATCCGCACAAAGACTTGCTGGATAAGATCGTGCCGGATCGGCCCGTTATTCTGGATGCGTTCGACGGGCATTCCTCGTGGGTCAACTCGAAAGCGTTGGAGATTGCCGGGATCACGAAAGAGACTCGCGATCCGCCGCGTGGACGTATTGAACGAGACCCCAAGACCGGTGAACCCACCGGGACGCTTCGCGAATCGGCGGCGCGATTGGTGATCCGCAAGACTCCTCCGTACACGCACGCGGATTTTGTTACGGGGCTTCGTCGCGGATTGGAAATCGCCAATCGCTTTGGCATCACATCGGTGCAGGAAGCGCGGGTCACCGATCAGCATCTCAATGCTCTTGCGGAACTTGATCAGTCCGGCGAGTTGACCGTGCGAACAGTCGCTGCCCTGGGGATCGAACCCGGAAAAGCGATGTCGCAGTTGCCGCAATTCGTCGAGTGGCGAACCAAATATCAGGGCAAGCGTTTGCGAGCGACGGCCGTGAAGATTTTTCAGGACGGAGTCATCGAGTCGCGTACGGCCGCACTGCTCCAACCGTACTTGGGTGGCGAAGAACGCGGCTGGTTGAACTTCGAACCGGAAGTCTTGAAGCCGTTGGCCGCCGAACTGGACCGGCTTGGTTTTCAGATTCACATTCACGCGATCGGTGACCGTGGGATTCAGAGTTCGCTCGACGCGTTGGAGTTCGCTCGCGATCGCAACGGCAGCCGCGACTCGCGACATCACATTGCTCACATTCAACTCTTCGACCCGCCGGACATCGCTCGCTTTCGGCGGCTGGGAGTCGTCGCCAACTTTCAGCCGTACTGGTTGCAGGCCGATCCGTACATCGTCGATATGACGCTGCCCGTGCTCGGCCCCGAACGTTCACGCTGGCTGTACCCGATTCGCAGCGTCGCCAAGACCGGTGCGGTAATCGCCTGCGGCAGCGATTGGTCCGTGTCGTCGATGAATCCGCTCGACGCGATTCAAGTTGCCGTAACACGCCGAGGTACGAAGGAACCTCCCGGTCCCGCGTGGATTCCCGAAGAGACCGTCGATTTGCCTCTCATGCTGGCCGGCTACACGATCAACGGTGCCTATGTGAACTTCGAGGAGACCGAAACCGGATCGATCGAAGTCGGCAAAGCGGCAGACCTGATCGTCCTCGATCGAAATCTGTTTGAGATCCCGGCGCACGAGATCCACAACGCGAAGGTCCTGCTCACGCTGCTGGAAGGCAAAGCCGTGTTTCGCGATGCCAGTTTCCCAGAGGAAGCCCAATAGAAATTCGGGTCAATGAGCACCCAATTCGTAAAAACCTTGGGTGGCGTACTTCAGCTTGCCTTGCCTGACCAACTCTTGCCAAACCGCAGCGGGATATTGGCTCGGCGGAATGATGGCGTCGATGCTCGACTTGCCGCCGCCGGACATCGGGCCGTGGCCGACTCGCGACTCGTCATCGAGTCGTGTGGCTTTGAGACGCTTCTTGAACGCCGTGAACGCCAGCTTGAGTTCCTCAGGAGAAATCGGTGCTGGTGACGGAGTCGCTTCGGCCTCTGACATTGGATGTCCTTTCATTTCACTCACAGTAGCAATTGACGAGTGTCGGATCGAGACTGATCGGCCCAGAGATTGGCAGAACGATGGGGGCAGAACGATGAAGAACTGACGGGCACTGTTTGCTCGTCGTTCATCGTTCTGCCAACGGCTGAAATTGGACGGTTGATTTTCAAAGTCGTTCTTGTGAAAGTCCGACGCCGTCTCAAGGAGATCGTGCCGACTCACAAGGCTTGGTCTCTGGTCGATTCGCCCTGAAAGTTTCGGAGTTGCCATGTCGGAATTACTGATCAGCTTGAGCGACTTGCTCGTCGCAGCCTGGAGTTTGTTGAGGGCCGTCAGCGGTTTGCTGCTGCCGTGGTTTCCGCTGGCAGCCTGGATCGGCTTGTGGCTGTTTGCCGTCAATTGGATCAAGCTGCGCGAGGTGCTGGTCTCCAAAGGCGGCTTGCTCGGCGTGCTGCTGATCGGAGCAGTCTGGGTTCTGATTTGGGGCCTCGTCGCTCCGCCAGAGGGTGGCAGCCACTTCATTCTGGGCCTGACCCTCAGCAACTTTGTCGGCAAGCTGGTTTATGTGACGGCGTTGTTCTGCCTGATGTTCCTGTGCGGCAGCGTGCAACTCTCCGGCTGCTGCAATCAATGGTGCGAAGTGACGATGCCCGACCCGCACGCGCATGGCGATCACGGGCATGACGCCAGTCATGTGGTTGACCACGGTCACGCGAGCCACTGAGACCGACGATCTACCAGCACGACGCGCCAGCGAGTGATTCAAATTCAAATACAACCACTCGCTGGCGCGTCGTGCTGTTTTACGAGCGGATCTCCAACGCGACCGGTCCCCATAGTCCGCCGGGTAGATCGGGCGCGTCGTTGGCCTCGAACATGAATTGCACGACCAGTTCGTTGTGCAACGTGAGGTGCGGGGTGATTTCAAACTCCGCCGTTTCGTCGTTGATGTCGATGCCGCCGAGCCGTTGGCCGTTGAGGTCCACGCCAGCCGCGCCGCGCACGCCTTGGAACACGATCCAGACCTGTTCGTGCGATTCGAGATTCGTCGGCTGGTGGAACTTCCTGCGGAACTCCGCGCGGCCGCAACGGCTCCCCTCGAAGATCGTCTGCCAACTCGCCGGCAGCACGACACGGCGCGACGGCTCCTCGCGATCCAGCCGCCGAACCTCCCACGGGCCTTTCAAGAACATGCGATGAACGGGCATGTGAGGCTCAATAACTTCGCGGCGTCGTTCGTCCTTGCACCCGTCCCGGCAGACCTTGAATCCTCAAGAAACCTTCGGCGTCGGTTTGGTTGTAGCTGCCGCCGCCTTCCATCGTGGCGATGCCTTCGTCGTACAAACTGTTCGGGCTGGAACGAGCGGCGGTGATGATGTTGCCTTTGTAGAGCTTCAGCGTGACGTCGCCGGTGACGTGGCGTTGAGCGTTTTGGTTGAACGCCAAGAGCGCGTCCATCTTCGCGTGATACCAGAAGCCGTAGTAGACCATCTCGGCGACTTCCGGGGCGAGGCGGTCGCGGAGGTGCATGAGGTCGCGGTCCATCGTCAGTTGTTCGACGACGCGGTGCGCGTGATACAGGATCGTCATGCCGGGGGCCTCGTACACGCCGCGGCTCTTCATGCCGACGAAGCGGTTCTCGACCATGTCGATGATGCCGACTCCGTTCCGGCCGCCGATCGTGTTGAGTTCCTTGACCATTTCCAGCGCGGACTTCTGCTGCCCGTTGAGCGACACCGGGACGCCCGACTCGAAGTGAATCGTGAGCGTTTCCGGCTGGTCGGGAGCGGCCATCGGCGTGACGCACATGCCGAACTCGACCAGTTCGACGCCGTTGGTCGTCAACGCTTCGAGTTGGCCCGCTTCGTAGCTGATGTGCAGGCAGTTCTCGTCGGACGAGTACGGCTTCGAGACGGACGCCTTCACCGGAATGTTCTTCTTCGCGCAGTAATCAATCATCGCCGTGCGGCCGGGGAAGGCGGCTCGGTATTTTTCGATCCGCCAGGGAGCGATGATCTGCACCGCCGGGTTGAGTGCTTCGGCCGCGAGCTGGAAGCGGCATTGATCGTTCCCCTTGCCGGTGGCTCCGTGAGCGAACGCTTCGGCCCCGACCTCGCGGCAGATGCGAACGCACTCCTTCGCGATCAGCGGCCGAGCGATCGACGTCCCCAGCAAGTACCAGCCTTCGTACTTCGCCTGAAACTGCATGATCGGAAACGCGAAGTCGCGGCACAGCTCTTCCTGCACATCGACGATCTGCGAAGTCTTCGCTCCGCAGTCCTTCGCCTTCTGCAGAATCGCCTGCCGATCCTCGCACGGCTGGCCGAGGTCCACGTACACCGCATGGCAGTCGTAACCCTGCTCTTGCAGCCAACAGAGAATTACAGACGTATCCAACCCACCCGAATAAGCCAAGACGCACGACGGCATGAAGCGACCTTCCTGAACGAAAATCCGAAACCTGAAATCCGAAACGGCTGGCGATTCTGGTCAGCAGTTGTGAGAGAGGCAAGTGGAGACAACTGTGATTATGCTGCGACCATCTCCACCATTTCTCAGGATTCAAACACTGACGGGCCAATGATCGAGTGAGTAAACAATCTGCGTCACGTTTTCCGCAGCGCTTCCCGAGCTTGCTGGACGACGGGGTGATCGGGGCTGCGGTCTCCGTGGAAGTAATGCACGGCGGCGGCCAACAGATGCGGCTAAAAGTTCGGACTCACGAGCGCGGCATCTTCGAGAATCGCTGCCAGGAATTTGTACTCGTGGTGATCATCGCTGGCTTTCTGGCAGAGCCAACTGTGCGCCGTCTGCACGAACAGCGGCACGGCTTCCGGCCGAGACTTGGCGAGCGTGAAGATTTTGCGACACGCCTGATCCGCATCCGCACGCTCGCCGTAAGCGAGCACGGCCTTCCTAGTCTGAGCATCCCAGCGGTAGGACCGAGCGGGCAGCAGAGCAAAAATCTCCGCCACGGCATCCTCGGACTTGGCCGGCAAGGTGGCCTCGGCGAGTTCGGTGATCTGGATGTCGCGCAATGCTTTGCCAGCGAGATCGCCCCCCGTTTTTTCAGCGGCCCAGGCGACGGCTTGTAGCAACACGAGAAGACGAGTCCGTGAAGAGATGCAGGTGCGGAAGGCATAGTGCATCGCGTTGGTCGAAGTGTTCGAGTGCAACGGCCGACTAGCCAGACCCCAGCCGGTCTCATGGCGGACCATCAATTCCGCCGTCGTGAGATGGACTGCATCCCAGATCGCTTGCGCACCGATACCGGCAAGCAACTGCTTGGTCGCCAGTTCGCACGCCGCATCGGCCTGGCCTTCTCGCAGCAGTGCGAACAGCTCGCGAGTGGCACCAGAATCCGCTTTGTATCCGGCCCAGGCCCTCGGCAAATTTTCGAGGTGCTGATCCACGCGAGCCGTATTCGGCAACCAGAACCGATCGGGCTTCATGTACCCCAAATGAAAGAGATCCTGCACGACAAAACGCAGCACCGGCTCGGCCTGTTGCCAGCCGATCGTTTCCAACGCTCGGAAACAGTTCGCGACCGAAACCAAACAGAAAACGCGACCGACGGCTCGCTCGAATCACTCATCGTCCTACAATCGGGCATGCAACCACACTCGTCAGAATCACACGCCAGCAGATCGAGCCCATCAGCAACCTTGCCACCAGATGGCCAAGAACCACGAGCCAGCCGCTTACGGTTTGAGCGGTATCGGCAAAAGGTCAGACGCAGCGAACTCGCCAAGGGGAACATTCATGCGACCGGCGAGACGCGCAGTCCGAAGGATCGCGTCCGTTCCTCGAAGCAACTCGTCGGACAGTTCTTGCGGTTGCTGATTCCATTCCGGCGGCAGGTCATTTGGATCCTCGTGTCAGTCACGGCGTCAACGTTGATTGGCCTGCTGCCACCAGCCGGCACCAAGTTCATCATCGACTATGGACTGAACGGTCAGCCGTTGCCGCCTGCCGTGTTGCAACGCCTGCCTTCGCTCGCCGATCCCAAGCAGCTTCTGCTCTTCACGGTGATTGCGGTGTCGATCCTCTCGCTGTTGAAGATTGCCGTGCATGTCTGGGGACGCTGGTACGCCACCAAGATCACGAAACAAATTCAGTTGGACCTACGGCGGCAAGTCTTCGAGCACGCCGTCCGTTTGCCGCTGCACCGAGTGCAAGCGCTGCGATCCGGCGGAGTGGCCTCGATCCTCCGCGAAGACGGCGGCAGTGTGGGCGAGTTGGTCTTCGGCATGTTGTTCAATCCTTGGCGAGCCGTCATTCAGTTGATCGGTAGTCTCGCGATTCTGGCCTGGGTCGATTGGCGGTTGCTGCTCGGCGGACTCATGCTCTTGCCGACGGTGTTCTTCACGCATCGCGCTTGGATCAACGGCATCCGGCCGCAGTTTCGAGTCATCCGCAAGCAGCGCGAACTGATCGACGCCTCCGCCACCGAAGCGTTCGCGGGGATGCGGATCGTCCGCGCCTTCAGCCGGCAAAAGCGTGAGGCGGCTCGGTTCACGACCGAGAACAACTTGATGGCTCGGCAGGAACTCTACGCTTGGTGCTGGATGCGAGTGGTCGAGATGGTCTGGGAGGCGTTGATCCCCATCGCGACGGCTGGGCTGTTGTTCTACGGCGGCTGGCGAGTGCTCGACGGGCACATGACCGTCGGCGATCTCATGATGTTTCTGGTCTACCTGCTCATGCTGTTGGAACCGCTGGCCACACTCGCTCAGAGCGCCACTCAGTTTCAGAACAGCCTTAGCGGTTTGGATCGTGTGCTCGATCTCCTCGAAGAGCCGCGCGAGATGCTCTCGACGCCAACGTCGTTGTACGTCGATCGTCACTCGATTGCCGGAGACATCGCGTTCGAGCAGGTCTCTTTCACTTATCCAAGCACCAGTCTCCCGGCGCTGAGTGACGTCAGCCTGAAGGTGGCCGCCGGACAAACGGTCGCATTGGTCGGTCCGAGTGGTGCCGGCAAGACAACGCTCAGCAACTTGGTCGCTCGCTTCTACGACCCGACCTCGGGGCGTGTGACGCTGGATGGCCGAGACCTGCGTGACTACGACGTCGAGTCATTCCGCTCGCTGCTGGGGGTCGTCGAGCAGGATGTGTTCTTGTTCGACGGGACGATCGCTCAAAACATCAGTTACGCGCGGCGTGAAGCCACCGCTGCGGAGATCCGCGCCGCCGCCGAAGCCGCGAATGCAACCGAGTTCATCGACCGCATGACCGACGGCCTGCAAACGCTCATCGGCGAGCGCGGCGTGCGACTCAGCGGCGGTCAACGTCAGCGGCTGGCGATCGCGCGAGCCATCTTGGCCGATCCGAAGTTGCTGATCTTGGATGAAGCGACCAGCAACCTCGACACCGACAGCGAACGGCTCATCCAGCAAAGCCTCGCAAAGTTGATGCGCGGCCGCACCAGCTTCGTGATCGCACATCGGCTGAGCACGATCGCCAACGCCGACTTGATCGTCGTCGTCGAGCACGGTCGCATCAGCCAGACCGGCACTCACGCCCAACTCATGGCCGAAGGGGGCAAGTATCGGACGATGGTCGAACAACAGATCCGCATGACTCTCGGAGACATGATCCCCGCAGCCACTGCGGAGGCGAGTTCACCGCAACCGTCACATGTGCGGAGCGTGGCGGCACCGTAGCCTGAACTCTTCTCGTCGAACTTTCGCCGAACCTCCGGGCGATTTACCGCAGTCACCATCAACCGAACAACTCGTGATGGACTGCTCCATCTCCGGCGACTGGCACCGGTCGTCCCAGCGGATCGGGGACCGTGGTGTGCGGGTCGATCCCCAACAGATGGAAGGCCGTCGCGAGGATGTCTTTCGGCGAGAGCGGGTTCGACTTCACGTCGCCACCAATCTTGTCACTCTCACCGACCACTTGGCCGCGACCGATTCCGGCACCCGCGAGGCACACCGAATAAACTCGGGACCAGTGTTCGCGGCCGTTGCCGGGACGATTGTTGAACTGCGGCGTGCGGCCATGCTCGCTCAAGCAAAGCACCAAGGTTTCATCCAGCAGACCGCGAGCTTCCATGTCGCGCAAGAACGCTGGGAACGAATGATCGAACACCGGCAGCAAGAATTGCTTGAGGCGGGGATAGTGGTTCGAGTGCGTGTCCCAGCCATTCGCGAAGTGGCTGTAGGTGTCCCAAAAGACGCTGACGAACTTCCCGCCCGCCTCGATGACTCGTCGAGCCGCGAGTAACGATTGCCCGAAAAGGTTCATCCCGTAATTGAGCCGCATCACTTCCGGCTCCTGATGAACGTCGAGCGCGCGAGCCAACCCGCTACTGGTCAACAACCCGTGAGCGGTCTGCTGATGCTGATCGTAGCCCGCGACGCGAGTGTGGCTTTCCAGATCGCGGCGTGACGCATCGAACTGTTCGAGCAACGTTCGGCGAAGACCGACTCGTGCCAGCGTGGGAGAGTCGGCCGTCGGTTTCGGTCCGAGTTCAAAGCGGTCCTCGGAACGGATGCCGGCAAAGGGATCGAGCTTTCCCGAACCTTCCGCGAGGACCGGCACCTCACACGTTCCCGGCGCATCGAACGCCGTCCAAAGTGGATCGTATTGCTGCCCTAGAAATCCGGCATACGGGCCGCCGAGCAACCGAAAATTGACGTGTGCGTAAACTGGAAACGGCAGCGCGACATTCCGCGGAATCGCCGGCCGGACGAGCGGCTCGCGCTGGGCCGCGAGATAATCCACTACCGAACCGATGAAGGGCCACTCGGTGCGGTCGTTTGGATCGGACTCTTTGCGCGGGTTGATCTCCGGAATGCCGGCCAACGCATAATTCACCGCATGGAACGGCCATTGGTGAGTCATCGACCGCACGATGGTCAATCGGTCGGTGATCTCCGCGAACCGCGGCAACAGCTCGCAAACCGGCACGCCAGAGACGGCGGAAGGAATCGCTTTCAACTCACCCTGAACTGCGGGCGCGTCGGGTTTCGGATCGAACGTCTCGTGCTGCGGTGGGGCACCGACGAGATAGACGAGAATGCAAGACTTGGCCCGTCCGAAAGTCCCGGCCTGCGAACCGATCGTCTGAGCCGCCTGCAAACGCGAAAAGTCAGCCAGGTTCAGACCAAATAAATTCAACCCGCCGAGATGCAGCAGGTCGCGCCGACTGACGCCATCGCACAGCGTCTTGGGATTGCCGAACAGGCGGATCGTCACAGATCACCTCGCAACGTGGTGCTGGATCATGCCACAGACGGGACTTCCCTGTTGACTCTTGGCCCGCGACCATCGCCAGCCAATGGCGAGCAGCATAATGCCCAACCGACCGTCGGCAACATCAACCATTCTTTGCCAGGGATGTCGAGTTGCTCGGAAGGAGGCGGGCAAGGCATACTGTCGCCGCTTCAATTTCCTGCCGCCTTTCCTCCCGCCTGAGTTCGTCATCATGCGACATGTTCTCCGCTGTGTGGCGTTCGTTATCTTCTGCGCCGTGACGACTGCTGTGCTCAATGCTGCGGAAGCGAGCCTCGCTCCGACCGCCGAGCAGCTTGAATTCTTCGAGGCGAAGATTCGCCCGGTCCTCGTGAAACACTGCTATGAATGCCATTCGACGAAGCTGGCCGCACCGCGCGGCGGGTTGCGTCTCGATGATCGCGAGGCGGTGCTGAAAGGGGGCGATTCGGGACCGATCATTGTTGCCGGCGATCTCAAAAAGAGTCCGTTGCTCGAAGCTCTGAAATACGAAAGCCTGGAGATGCCGCCGAAGGGCAAGCTGCCGGCTGTCGTCATCGCAGACTTTGAACAATGGGTGAAAATGGGAGCACCGGACCCACGAGTCGCCGCTTCCACAACGAAGACCTTCGGCCCTCAACCCGCAACTCTCAAACAGCCACCCTCCGCCCATTGGTCCTTTCAAAAGCTGACGAACCCTCCGCCGCCGAACGTCAAGAATGCGCAGTGGCCGCAGAGCGACATTGATCGGTTCGTGCTGGCGAAGCTGGAAGCGGCGGGTTTGCAACCGGTCGCCGCTGCCGATCGTCGCACGCTCATTCGTCGTGCCTCCTTTGATCTGATCGGGCTGCCGCCAGAACCGGAGCAGGTCGCGGCGTTTCTCAATGATTTGGCGTCGGACAGCGATGCGTTTGCGAAGGTCGTTGATGAGTTGCTGCGTTCTCCGCATTACGGAGAACGCTGGGGGCGGTATTGGCTCGACATCGCGCGGTATGGCGAGGATCAGGCGCATACCTTCAAGGCTCGCAATTATCCACAGGGATATCTCTATCGCGACTGGGTCGTGAAGGCGTTCAACGACGACCTGCCTTACGACCAATTCTTGATCGAGCAGATTGCGGGTGACCTTGTAACGCATGACCGACCGGTCCACGAGCGCATTCCCGCGCTGGGACTCTTCGCGCTCGGCCCGGTCTATTACCAGGACAATGGCGAGAAAGACAAAGCCCTGGCTGACGAATGGGACGACCGCGTTGATACGCTCATTCGAGGCACTCAGGCGCTGACAATCTCCTGTGCTCGCTGTCACGATCACAAGTTTGATCCGCTGACGATGGCCGACTACTACGGGCTGCTCGGCATCTTCGCGAGCACGCAGTACCAAGAGCGGCCGGCCGTCCCGCAAGAGGTCGTCCTCGCCAAACAGCAGGCCGAAGCGGCGTTGAAGGAACAACAGCTTGAAGTCGATCGGTTCCTCGCGACACAAGCTCGCAACGTGCGAGAGAAATTGATTCCGGAGATCCCGCAGTACGTCGGCGGTGCTTGGCGGGTGATGAACTCGCTCAAGAAGAAGGCCAACGAAAAGAAGGTCGTCACCGACGTCGCGAAGCTGTTGAAGCTCAACGAAGATTTGCTGCGGCGCTGGGTCGCGTATCTCGAAGAGAAACCGGATTCGGGAACCGTGAAGGCCGAGCGACCGTATCTCGACGGCTGGCGTGAACTCAAGAAGCAGCAAGACGCGAACGTCGATCTCTCCGACGACAAAGCGGCGCTCGCGGCGGTGACTGCGATTGGCGAAACGCTACGCCAGCAGGCGGAGTTGGCTGCCGCGACGTCCGCATCTCCCACCGCCGGGCCATCTGAGGCGAAAGAGGTGACGCTGTCTTCGGAGCTATTCTCCGACAAAGGTTTGCTCGCAATCCCTGCCACAGATGTCGGCCGGTACCTCACCGGCGAGCCGGCCACGCAACTCGCGTCGCTCAACAAAACACGAGACGAACGCAAACAGGCAACCGACACGATCAAGATCTTGATGGCTCACGCAGTGGCCGATGGGCAGGGAGCTGACATGCCCGTCTACCTCGCCGGCGATCCGCGTAAAAAAGGACCGCTCGCTCCGCGCTCCTTCCCAGCCATCCTCCGCAACGGCGACTCAACTCCGTTCCAATCGACGGGGAGCGGCCGGCTCGAACTCGCGCGAGCGATCGCGTCGCCCGACAACCCGCTGACCGCACGCGTCTTCGTGAACCGCATCTGGGCCGGTCACTTCGGGGCCGGTCTCGTGCGCACGCCGAGCAATTTCGGCACGCTCGGCGAACGACCGACGCATCCTGAGTTGCTCGATTGGCTGGCGGCGCGGTTCATCGAATCCAACTGGTCGATGAAATCGCTGCATCGTGAAATCATGCTCTCGGCAACGTATCGACTCAGCAGTTCGCCATCGGCAACCTCAAATCCCCAAGCGACCGATGCCGACAATCACTTGTTGTGGCGGATGAACCGCCGCCGTTTGGAAGTCGAACCGTGGCGTGATTCCCTACTGGCGGTCGTCGGGAATCTCGACCGCACGCTGGGCGGGCCGTCGAGCAATCTGAGCAACGGCAACAACCAGCGTCGCACACTGTATGGGTTTGTAAGTCGGCATCAGTTGGATGACCTTTTACGGCTGTTCGACTTCCCCGACCCAAACATCACCGCTGGCCAACGCACCGTCACGACGGTCCCGCTGCAACAACTCTTCGTGCTCAACAGCGAGTTCATGGTCGCACAGTCCCGCGCCTTCGCCGCGCGACTGAATCGCGAAGCGAGCACCGATGACCTGCGCGTTCACCGAGCCTACGCCCTGCTCTTCAACCGTTCGCCGAGTCCCAATGAACTGCAACTGGGCCTCGATTTCCTGGCAACCACCAAGTCCGAATCCGCGAAGCTGGCCATTTTAGAGCAATACGCACTGGCGCTGCTCGGCTCCAATGAGTTTGCTTTCGTGGATTAACCCCCGCTCGGACAATGACGATTTCTTTCGGAGCCTCGCAGATGATTCAATCATTGATTTCTCGCCGCGACATGTTGACTCGTTCGGCCGCTGGCTTCGGCATGTTGGGTTTGGCGTCTGTGCTCTCTGATGAACGCCGAGCCGTTGCGGAATCGACGCTGAGCAACGATCCGTTGGCACCGAAAGCTCCGCACTTCGCGGCAAAGGCGAAGCATCTCATTTTCCTGTTTATGAACGGTGGGCCTTCGCACGTCGACACGTTTGATCCAAAACCGGAACTCGTGAAACAAGCGGGCAAGCCGGGGCCGGGCGGGAACTACATGCCCTCGCCGTTCAAGTTCCAACAACGCGGCGAGAGCGGCCTGCCGATCAGCGAAATCTATCCGCATCTCGGCGAATACATGGACGACCTCTGCGTCATCCGCTCGATGTTTACGAGCACGCCGAATCACGAGCCGGGCCTCTTCATGATGAATTCCGGCACGCAGCAGCCGACACGGCCGTGCCTGGGCTCGTGGCTGAACTACGGGCTGGGGACCGAGAACCAAAACCTGCCGGGCTTCGTGGTGCTGTGTCCCGGCAAGCCAGTCGTCGGGCCGGCGTTGTGGTCGAACAGTTTTCTGCCGGGCATCTATCAAGGGACGCACATCAACAACGGGCAGCTCGATCCGAAGAAAATCATCAGCCACATCAACAACAAACATCTGCCGCCGATCGAGCAGCGTCGATTGCTCGACCTGATGCAGCGCATGAACAAGGAGCATCTCGCCGCTCGTGGCGCGGACAATCAACTCGAAGCGCGGATCGGCTCGCTGGAGATGGCGTACCGCATGCAGTTTGAAGCTCAGGATGCCTTCGACATCACGCGCGAGAGCGAAACGACCCGCACGCTCTACGGTCCCGGCCAGTTCGCGGACGGCTGCTTGATCGCTCGCCGGCTGGTTGAACGTGGCGTGCGAACAGTGCAACTCTTCTACGGCAGCGGCCAACCTTGGGATGCTCACGGCGACATCAAGGACCATGTCCGCGATGCCAAGCAAAGCGATCAAGCGATCGCCGCGCTGATCCGCGATTTGAAGTCGCGAGGCCTCTTCGACGAAACGCTGATCCTGTGGGGTGGCGAGTTCGGTCGGACGCCGACCGCTCAAGGGGTGACAGGCCGCAACCATCACGCCACCGGCTTCAGCATGTGGCTGGCCGGCGGCGGAGTGAAGGGAGGCATGGCCTACGGCGCGACCGACGAACTCGGAGTGAAAGCGGTCGAGAATCGCATGAGCGTGCATGACCTCCACGCGACGATGCTGCACCTGCTGGGAATCGATCACACAAAGCTGACCTACCGCTACTCCGGCCGCGATTTTCGTTTGACCGACGTGCATGGCGAAGTGGCGCATTCGATTTTGGCATGACACGACTCTCCATCAGGACCAACGCATGACTGCTCTAAATTGGAATAGCTGCCAACTGACTCACGGATGGCAGCGCGGGGTGACGGCTTTCTTTCATGGACTCGGTATGACCGAGGCGGATTTTGACAAGCCGCAGGTCGGCATCGGCGTGCCGTTGCTGGAAGGGAATCTGTGCAACGTCCATGCGTATGACTTGGGCCGTAAGGTGGCCGAAGGTTGTCGCGAGGCGGGGCTGTTGGGTTTTCTATTCGGCACACCGGGAGTCAGCGACAACCTCACACAAGGTCTCGAAGGGGGTGGCGCGAGTCTCGTGTCGCGGAACTTGATTGCGAATTCGGCCGAGTGCGTCGTGACGGCTCACTGCTACGACGCGATGGTGGGACTGCACCATTGCGACAAGAACGGGCCGGGCTTCGCGATGGCTCTGGCACGGATGAATTATCCCGGATTGATCCTCAGCGGTGGCAGCATTTTGCCTGGCTGCTATCGCGGCAAAGACGTCACGATCCTGGATGTCTACGACTCGCAAGCAGCGGCCTCCGTCGGAGCGATCCCGCAATCGGAGGCGGATGAAATCCGGCGCGTCGCTTGTCCGGGACCGGGCGGTTGTGGCATTGCGGCCTCGTTTAATACCTGGGGGCTCGCGCTGGAATCCATGGGCCTGATGCCGCCGCAGAGCAGCTCGATTCCGGCCATTGATGGTGCCAAGCAACAAGACGCTCTCAACGCCGGAGGACTGATCCGCAATCTGCTCGATCAACAAATCCGCCCGCGCGACATTCTCACTCGCCAAGCCTTCGAGAACGCTGCCGCCATGATCGCGACGGCCGGTGGTTCCACGAACGCGGTGTTGCACTTGTTGGCTCTGGCGCGAGAAGCACAGGTCGCATTCACGCTGAAGGATTTGCAAGTCATTCTGAAGAAGACGCCGGTGATGTGCAGCTTCGCCCCGCGCGGAACAAAGACGATGGTCGATCTGCACAAGCTCGGCGGAACTTCGGTGCTGCTGAAGCATCTGATCCGAGCGGGCCTCATCGACGGCCGCTGCCTGACGGTGACGGGACGATCGCTCGCGGAGAACGTCGCGAGCGTGAGTGATGTCTCGGCGGAGAATGGCTTGATCGCGCCGCTGGACGCGCCGTTCAAGGGCTTCGCCGATATGCAGGTCTGCTTCGGCAACCTCGCGCCGGACGGCATCGTCTTCAAAGTGTCGAGCCTGAACGATCCCCGTTTTCGAGGTCCGGCAATGTGCTTCGATACCGGCAAGCAGGTCTCCGACGCCGTCGAACAGCGTCGCATTCGACCGGGCAGCGTGATCGTGCTCCGCAATCTGGGACCAGTCGCCGCCGGGATGCCGGAAGTCGTCCTGGCCGCATCGGCACTGTCCGTCCCTGAATTGAATGGCAAGGTCGCGTTGATCTCAGACACACGCGTCTCCGGCATTTCCCACGGCGCGATCGGTGTGCATTGCGCACCCGAAGCGGCTGTCGGCGGTCCCATCGCGCTCGTCTATGACGGCGACGAGATCAGCTTCGATCTGCTGGCCGGAAATGTCACGTTGCAGGTGAGCGACGAAGAACTCGCTCGCCGTCGCCAAACCTGGATCGCTCCGGTCATTCGCCACGCCCGCGGCTACCTCGCGGACTTTGCGGCAACGGTCGCTCAGGCAAATCACGGCTGCGTGAGCCGCGCGATGTATCCTTCCTGTTCGTAGAGGAACCGCACGATGAAAATTCTCGGAGTGGCCGTCAGTCTGTGGTGCCTGGCCGCTTCGTGGGCGCGGGCCGAAACGATTTGGATCGAAGCTGAGCAGCCGGCCAAGTCCACGATGAATCGGCATCCCTGGTACGACCAAATCAAGAAGGAGCAACTTTCTGGCGGCGACTGGATCAGCAACTTCGCGGACAAGAAGCCGGGGGAGGCGGAGTACTCGGTCATCGCGACTGAGAGTGGCAAGTTCGAGTTCTGGGTTCGCGCGAATCCGACCGCAACGAAGCTGTCATTCCGGATGAACGATGTGGACTGGCAGCCGATTAAGTTTGAGAAGAATGCACGCGACGCGGTCAACATCGCGGGAGACGGCAAGCTCGACCTGCGGTTCATCGCGTGGGTGAAGGTTGGCAACGTCGAATTGAAACGCGGGGTGAACTCGATTCGCTTTCGCATGCACAGCGACAACAGCAATCACGGAGGATTGGATTGCTTCGTACTTTCGACTGAGCCGTTCGTTCCGCGAGGGATTCTGAGGCCGGGTGAGATTGCGAAGGCGGCGACCTCGAATGAGACGGGGTGGTTCGCATTCGATCCGTCGGCTGACAAGTTTGAGGCGTCGTCAGCGATTGACCTGCGATTTCTCAACGAGAAAGAAGCGGGGGAGCACGGCTTCATCGCAGCGAAGGAGGGCCGTTTCATTCACAGTCAAACTGGCGAGCCGGTGCGCTTCTGGGCGGTCAACGGTGCCGCGGCGCAAACCCGCGACGATTTGAAACGCGAGGCGCGGCAACTGGCAAAGTACGGCGTCAATCTCGTCAGGCTGCACGGGCCGATGTTCGACAAACGGGGCGAGGTCGATCCGGCGAAAATTCAACGCGCGTTTGATGTCGTCGAGGCGATGAAAGCCGAGGGAATCTACACGCACTTCTCGATTTACTTCCCGCCGTGGCTCGATCCGCCGGCGGATCTCGATTGGATGCCCGGCTACGACGGCAAGTCGCACGCCTTCGCGACGCTCTACTTCAACGCCAAGTTTCAGGAGAAGTATCGCGGCTGGTGGAAGGCGTTGCTCACAACACCCAGCCCGACCACCGGCAAGCGGTTGATCGACGAACCGGCTGTGTTCGGAGCGGAACTCATCAACGAGGACTCGTTCTTCTTTTGGACGTTCAATGAGAAGAACATTCCCGATCGGCAACTTCGCGTGCTCGAGCAACAATTCGGCGAGTGGCTGAAGTCGAAATACGGTTCGTTCGACAAGACGTTCGCCGCGTGGAAGGACCAGAAGATCGGCCGCGATGCGCCGGCCGACGGACGAATCGGTTTTCGTCCGTTGTGGAACATTGCTCACGAACGCACGCCGCGAGATCAAGACACCGCGCGGTTTCTGACCGAGCAACAACGCCGCTTCTATGACGAGTCGTCTCGCTTTCTGCGCGGCCTCGGATTCAAAGGCATGATCACTGCCTCGAACTGGGCGACCGCCAGTCCGGAGGTCTTCGGGCCGCTCGAAAAATTCACCTACACGACGGGGGACTTCATCGACCGGCACGGCTACTTCGGTTGCCGCAACGAGGGACAATTCTCCGAATGGTCGATGCGCGACGGGCACTCGTGGGTCGATCGCAGTGCGTTGCGATTCGAGAACGAAGAGCCGGGCAAGCCGGCGTCGTTCGTGCATCCGGCGATGGACCCCAGTTACAACGACAAGCCGTCGATGATTTCGGAGACGACCTGGAACCGGCCGAACCGGCATCGCGGCGAAGCTCCGTTGTATCTCGCCGCGTTCGGAGCGTTGCAGGACAGCGACGGCATTGTTCATTTCGCGAAGGACGGCGTCGATTGGTCGGTCAAGCCGGGCTATTTCATGCAGCCGTGGACGCTGACCGCTCCGACACAGTTCGGCCAGTTCCCCGCCGCCGCGCTGATCTATCGGCGCGGACTCGTGAAAACCGGCGACGTGATGGCCGACGTGACGCTGTCCGTCGAGGACTTGCTGAAGCTGAGCGGCACACCGCTGCCACAAGACGCTGCGTTCGACGAACTGCGGCTGAAAGAGGTCCCGCAAGGCACGACGATCAAACAGGGACAACGCATCGATCCGCTGATTCATTACGTCGGACGCACGCGAGTTGCGTTTCGTAAGATGGACGAGGGCGTCCATCCGACGTCACTTAAATCGCTCGCGCCGTTCATCGACCACGCGAAGAAGCTCGTCACCAGTCAAACCGGCGAACTGAAGCTCGATTGGGGACGTGGCGTTCTGACGATCAACGCCCCCGCCGCTCAAGGAGCCAGCGGCGACCTCGCGTCCGCCGGCGAGATCAATCTCGCGGATGTGACACTCGCGATCCCGCTGGATGTCGCGCATGTGATGGTCGTCAGCCTCGACGGCCAACCGCTGGCCACCTCGAAACGAATGCTGCTGCAAGTCATGACCGAAGAGAGGCCGACCAATTTTCGTTCCGAATCGCTGGGCGACCGCCGCCACCGCATCACATCGATCGGCGAGAACCCGTGGGTGGTCCGTAATCTCGAAGGTGTGGTTCGATTGAGACGCTTCGATGCCAGCAAACTCAAAGTCACCGCGCTCGACCAGTTCGGACAGCCGACCTCGAACGCTTCTCCCGGCGACACGATTCGCCTGCGACCAGACTCACTCTATTACTCGATTGAAGCTCAATAGCGTCCGCTTGTCCTCAAAAGATGTTCGAGAATCACAAGCACCGGGATCCTACTTGGCTTTCACATCGTATGCCGTGAGCGATTCTTGATCGCGAATGTACATTCGACCGCCGGTCACAATCAGATGTGCCCACGCCGGTCGGCCGTGGCCTTTGACCTGGAACCGACCGTGCTCGCGGTAGCCTTCGGGAGTCGCTTCGGCCAGCGCGACCTCGTGGCCTTCACCCAGGAGGTAGAGCATCCCGTCCGCGACGCAGAGCGAGCCTTTTCCGGCGCTGCGGGATTGCCAGGCAATCTTGCCGGTCTTGAACTCCATGCAGATCAGCGGGCCAGCGCCGGCCGAGTACATGTAGTCGCCGAGCTTCACGATGCCGCCGTGATGACAGGACATTTTCTTCTCGAAGTAAACTTCTTCCGCGACCTGAGTGCTGCCAGCTCCGGTGATCTTGGCCAAGCCACCGCCGACTCCGTACGAGCTGGACGCGAAGACAAAGTTATCTTCGACGATCGCCGCGCAACAGTTAGCCGTGCCGTTCGCCGGAGCTTTGTAACTCCACAGCGGCTTGCCCTCCGTCAGCGAGACGCCAAAGACGCTTTGGTTGGCGAACTGCACAATCTGACGTGCGCCGTTGATCTCGGCGATGACCGGTGAGGCGTAATGGGCACCCTCGGT
>CAMAWN010000121.1 GCA_945861865.1 Candidatus Kuenenia stuttgartensis
TCCAACCGCTCCTACGAAAACTACGACGACCTCTTCGAGGTCGCCTCCAGCTCTTGGTGCCAACACTGCCTCAACACCAACCTGATCAAATCCGTCTGCGCCAAAAGCTACATCCCAACGCGCACCTAATTTCTGCGAACCGGATCAGATCGCGAATGAGTCGATCGTGATTCTGCGGGACGAGGCGGGTGAGATTCGGGCGCATCACAATGTCTGCCGGCATCGCGGGTCGCGGATTTGTCTCGACGAGCAAGGTCACGCGAAGCGGCTGGTCTGCCCGTGTCACAATTGGGCCTACGAGCTGAATGGCTCACTGTGTGCCGCGCGGCATCTGCCGGAGTCGGTCGATCAGACGTCGCTCGGTCTGCACCCGGTCGCAGTGCGAGTCGTTGCCGGATTGATCTTTGTCTGCCTGGCAAATGATCCGCCGGAGTTCGCGGTGCTCAACACGGCGATCATCAACCAGTTTTTGGATCAGTTCTCGCGTGCGTTGGCTCCCGATGTTCACGCTACCCTGATCTGGGACGGAGCCGGCTTCCACCGTTCGCACGACCTGAAGCTCCCCGCCAACGTCTCGCTGATTCCACTGCCGCCGCACTCGCCGGAACTCAACGGCCTCGAAAACCTGTGGCACGACCTCCGCAGCCACTGCTGGTCCAACCGAACCGATCGCGACGACGACGAACTCTTCGACGTCGCCTCGGACTCTTGGTGCCGATACGGCCTCGACGCCGATTTGATCAAATCCGTCTGCGCCAAGAACTACATCCCAACGCGCAGTTAGATTCGGTGATCCGTATTAGATGCTCTTATAACTTTGAGGGTCGCGATTTCAATTGAATGGAGGGCGGTGTCGAGCCACCGCACTCCAGGGCTACTTGAACGCGAAATCCTCGGCGACGGGCAGGTCGTGCAGGCTGCCGAGTCCGAACAGCGACAAGAACCGCGGCGTAGTCGAGTACGGCGGATCGTTCTTGCTCTTCGAGTTCTGCGGCGTGTGCGCGCGATCGATCCGGATCAGTTCCCGCTGCAACAATTGACGCAGGACTGCCCCAGCGTTTGTTTTGCCCAGCGCCTCCATCTGTGACTTCGAGATCGGCTGCTTGTAGGCCACGAGCGACAGCACTTCGAGTGCGTCTTGCGTCATCTTCACGTCTTTGGGGCCGTAGCCGAAGACCTTGTTGCGCACCGACTCGAACTCCGGCAGCAACGACAGACGATAGCCTCCTTCGCCAAGCGTGATCGAATACGGCCGACCCTCGTCGGCGTATTGCCGATTGAGTTCGTCGAGCAAGCACTCGACGAATCCGAAGCCATGATCGGTGTGAAACAACGAGCTGAGCTTCTTGGCGGTCAGCGGCATGCCGCCCACGAACAGCGCGGCTTCGACGACTTGTTTCTCGGAGACGCGCGGCGCCGCCGGTTCGCTCGCCGCATGTTTCATCGCTTGGGAAGTCAGCGGTGAGGAATGAATTGGCTCGACGTTCGGCGGGGCGTCGGGAGTCGACAACACAGTCGGCTCGGCGTCGATCTCACGTTCGATCGCCTCCGTCGCTTCGAGTGCCCGCAGATAGGCTGCTTCGAGATCATCGGCGAGCAACGGTTGATCCCACGCGTCTGCATCGTCGGCAGTCGGCTCGTCGAGGTCATCGTTGTCCGGAAACGGCTCATCCATGAGCGTTCTCTCCCACCGTAGGCGTCCTAAGCAGGCAGGTTTATAGTCCCGCTCGCCGCGCAGCGACAAGAGGCCGTTTTGCGGCACGAAGGAGTCCATCTGTGGATCAAAAAGTAACGATCAACCGCAGTCTCGTCGGCTGGCTGGCGCTAGCGTTTCTGACCGGATTCGTGATCTCGCTGTTCACGGGTCCGAAAGAATCGGCCGACGTCTGGCAGGGCATCTGCTCACGAGTGGGCGTGGTCCTGGGAGCGTTGTGGCTGGCATTGCCGAAGGACGGGACGTTGGGCAAATGGGCCGAGGTCTCGGTGCTCAAACTGGTGGTGATCGTCTTGGTGATCGTGGCCGTCGTTCGAGCCCCTCGAAAATATCTGCCGATCCTGTTGGCCATCGCCGCCGCCGGCCGCTTTCTGAGGCCGCCCGACAAACTTCGTCCGCCGCGTGATTTTGCGTAGTCGTCCGAAACGCAGGACGGGCAAGAGTGCCCATCCTGCGACACGTCACAGCACCGACTTCACCTTCTCCAGGAACTCGGTGTTGGACGGGAAGCGGTCGAGCGTCTTGCTGAGCATTTCCATTGCTTCGACCGGGCTGAGCGAGATCAGGCTGCGGCGAAGCATCACGATGCTGTCGAATTGCAGCGGGTCGTACAGCTTTTCCTCGTGCCGCGTGCCGGATTTGGTGATGTCGATGGCCGGCCAGATGCGGCGGTCGGCCAGGTCGCGGCTGAGGACCAGTTCCATGTTGCCGGTCCCTTTGAACTCCTGAAAAATTGCGTCGTCGGCGCGGCTGCCGGTTTCGATCAGGGCGGTCGCGACGATCGTCAGCGAGCCACCTTCCTCGAACTGTCGCGCGGATCCGAACATCTTTTTCGGGATGTCGAGAGCACGCACGTCGAGACCGCCGGTCGCGGTGCGGCCGGTGTTCGTCCATTTGTTGAATGCGCGGGCCGTGCGGGTGATCGAGTCCAACAGGATGAACACGTTCTTGCCCTCTTCGGCCAGCCGCTTCGCTCGTTCCATGACGAGCTGGCTGATGCGGACGTGATTCTCGGTCTCGCTGTCGAGCGATGAGGCGACGACTTCGCCGCGCACATGCCGCCGCATCTCGGTGACCTCTTCGGGCCGCTCGTCGATGAGCAGCACGATCAGGTGCATGTCGGGATGATTGCGGCTGACCGACTCAGCGATCTCTTGCAGCAGCATCGTCTTGCCGGTTCGCGGCGGAGCGACGATGAGCGCGCGTTGGCCTCGGCCGACCGGCGTCAGCAGGTCCATCACGCGCATCGTGATCGGTTTCGCTCCGATTTCCATCTTGATGCGCGAGTTGGGAGTGATCGCGGTGAGGTCGTCGAACTTCTTGACGTTCACATAATCTTCGACCGACATGCCGTCGATGTTCTCGACCGCCTTCAGTCGCGGGCCTTGCCCACGAGCTCCGGTGCCGACCTTGCCGAGGATTCGCACTCCTTCTCGCAACGCGCACTTCTCGATCAAGGAGCTGGAGACGAACGGATCAGACTCTTGTGAGCAGTAGCTTTTCTTCGCATCGCGGAGGAATCCGTAGCCCTTCGGATGCAATTCGAGGACGCCATCGTAGTCGATGACTTGTTCGTCGGGGGCGATCTCGTCGCCACGCGAACGGAAGCCTCCATCACGTTGTCCGAATTCGCCGCGTGGTTGGTAGCCACGCTGCTGGCCGTAGCCGCGCTGTGGTTGTTGTCCGTAACCACCGCGCTGCTGGCCTCCGCCGTATCCGCGTTGTGGACCTTGGCCACCGCGTTGACCGTATCCGCGTGGTGGGCTGCCTTGGCCGTTGCCGCGTGGCGGCGGAGCGTTGCCGTAGTCGCGTTGACCACCTTGAGGCATGTTGTTGTTCACTTCACCATTGCCACGTCCGCGACGGCGACGGCGACGGCGACGAAACTGGCTGTCGTCTTGCTGGCCCGGTTGGCCTCCGCCTTCGGAGGGCGGACCGCCACCTTCTTGGTTTTGATTGGGATAGCCACCCGCGTCTTGTTGGTAGTAGCCCTGTTGACGGTCGTCGTAGCGCACCGGGCCGGCGTCATTTTGTTGAGCCTGCGGAGGCCTGGGTGCGGGAGCGGAGTTGTCTTCGGGAAAAACGATGTCGTCGTCCACGTTGGCTCCAGAGCGGCCGTCGTCGTGGCGTGAGCGTCCACGGCGTTCCGGCGGCGGATCGAGAAAAGCGGGAGGCGAAATCACTTCGATGGAATCGACGTTCGAGTCGTCGGAGCGATTTTCCAAAGCGGTGCCTTCAGTGGCGTCCGCGTCTTTGGGCTTGCGAGTGGTGCGTCGTCGAACGGTGGGTTTTGCAGTGGAGCGACTCGACGCACGAGTCGGCCTTTTCTTCGGTGCCGGCATAAACAGACCTATCAAGAGAAACAAACTTCGCCGGGCGAGAAATTCCTCGCACCGGTTTTGCATCGGACAAGCTCGCCACTCGCATCGCGCAACATCCTCTTCCGCCGAAGGGGAGTCGCCCGAACCGGGCCAAACTTCCGACGCACCGTATCGCCCAGCCGAACACGCTCGGCGAGCCTTTCGCGTTGAACTGCGGATGCGGGAAGCATCCCAGACGCTGAAAACGCACAGAAACCCTCATTGACGGTTTGAGGCACCGCGGTCGGAGGCCACATGACCTCGCAGAACCGATCTTGGGTCGGCAGCGTGCTGATTACCACGGTGGCCGAGAACCAGGAAATCACCTGAGAACGACGGGAGATTCCGCCCACATCGAAACGAAACAACCAGCTTCGCGGACTGACGGCTAGCGGATGTTTCGTGGCTCGTCGCAGGCAAAAAATCACCAAACGAATGCACCCAGAACTCAGACTTCACGCACTCCCGTTCCATTGGGGGGAGCAGCAGCACCGAGTCATCTCTTCCCGGACAGCCAGCAAGTTATTGGCTCGCAGCCACCGGAGTGGCATAATCGTCCGCCCCAATTCAGAGGCAAAACGCAGCGGAAACCACGAGCAATTTCGGAGAGCTAGCTGGTCGAGACCCCAGGAAGAAGCGGGCGTCTCATGCTCAAGCAACGGGTGGGTAATATAGTCCGGCCCATCAGTGTGTCAATTGTTCTTCCAGAGTTTCCCGCAACTTGTCCGAACCGCTTCCCGGGACAGAGCCGGTTGTTCCGAAGGCCGTGAATTTCGACCGATGGCCCGAAGCGAGTCGCTGATCGGTCGGGCTATGCCCCGCCAATCAGTGGTAGCGAGACCGCTTCCCCTGTGCGAGCCGAGATCAAACAGGCTTCGCAGATCTCGACGGCAGCGCGGCCTTCGGTTCCACCAACTTTCGGAGCACGTTGCTCGCGGATGCTGTCCACAAATTCTTGGATCACTCCGATGTGTGGAAACAACCGGATCGGTGACTTCGGCTCCTTGAGATAATCGAATCGTTCCGGCGAGTAGATCCGCTCCCACTTGTCCCCTTTGCCGAGGTCGAGGAACTCAAAGTTCTCCAAGTCAAACATCGCGTCGCGGCCGAAGACTTGGAATCGGACTTCACTGCTGGACAGGCTTGGTGACGGCAGCTCCGAGGTGATCCACATGTGAGCCATGATCCCACCCTCGAATTCGATCTGCGCCATCACGGACTGTGCCGGCGCGGCGACGTCGCTGAAGGTCGCGACCTGAGCGAACACTTTCACTGCGTTGCGTCCGGTCAGCCAGCGCAAGAAGTCGGCATTGTGTGAAGCCATGCCCATAAACAACCCACCGCCGCGCGGATCGGCCATCCACGGACGCTCCGCGAACAACTGCTTCGTCAGCGACAGCGGAAACGCCGAGACCGTGCGCATCATGCGAATCGGACCGGTCGTGCCGTCGTCGATTAGTTGCTTCGCTCGCTGAGTGATCTTGCGAAACCGTTCAGTCTTCACGACTGCGAGATTCACTCCGGCCGCCGAGCAATCGGCGATCATCTGGTCGCACTCGGCAACCGTCGGAGCCATCGGCTTCTCCGCAAGCACATGCTTCCCCGCCGCCGCTGCCAACCGAGTCAGCCGCGGCCGATCCTGATCGGGAGTTGCCAGCACCACAGCCGCGACATCCGCGCGAGCCAGCAGCGATTCGACCGTTGGCTCGCACGGCACGCTGTAATCGGCCGCCAGTTTCTCCGCGCGTTTACCTCCCGTGATCGCCACTAATTTGCAGCCGCTCGCGTGATGACTGACGACCTCGCTGTAGGTCAGCCCCATGAACCCGCTGCCGATCATTCCAATGCCGACGGTTTCCATGCGTGTCTCCCTTGAGATTACCTCTTCCGGAATTTTTGGAATCGCTTGCCATCCACCTCGGCGACGAACAGGTTGCCGGCCGAGTCGAACGTCAGCATGTGCGGCAGATCAAACTCTCCGGAAGCCTGACCTTTCTGACCGATACGTTGGACGACCTTGCCCTCCGCGTCGAGTCGCAGCACCTGATGTGCTGCGGCGTCGGCCACAAAGACGTGGCCGTCTCTGTTGATCGCCAAGCCATACGGCGCGAAGCCGGGCCACTGACCCAATGCCTTTCCCTCCACGTCGAAGAGTTGAATCCGCTCGTTCTCCCGATCGCCGACCAGCAAGCGGCCTTTCGAGTCCATGATGATCGCATGCGGCAGATGAAATTCGCCAAGCTCCTTCCCTCGCGTCCCCCAAGTTTTTAGGAGCCGCCCCGCCGCCGAGAACTTGACCACCCGGCTGTTGCCATAGCCGTCGCTCACGAACACATCGCCGTTGGCTCCGAAGGCGATGTCCGTCGGCCGATCGAATTCGTCTGTTCCCGTTCCCGCCTTTCCGGTCCCCAGCGACAGCAGCAGTTTTCCGGAAGGGTCGAACTTCATCACTCGGTGATTTCCGATGTCGGTGATCCACACGTTGTCCTGAAGATCGACTCGCAATCCGTGCGCCTTCCCAATGAGATCATCACCCCACGAACGGAGCAGCTTGCCATTGGCATCCACGCAAAGAATCGGATGCTTGCCACGGTGAAACAGGAACACTTCCCCTTTGCTGTTCGTCGCCACCGCCGAACACGGTCCCAGCGAATAATCCGCAGGCAACTTGAGGAAGTCTTTGATCGGCTCGAACGCGACGGCGTCACTCGCGATGCAGTACAGATGCCCGTGCGTGCGCAGGAAAAGTTCGCCGTGAGCCGGTGCGAGCGCGGCATAGGTCGGCTCGCCGACGCTGTTCGTGGCGAGGAGTTCAAACTTCGGAGAGGCTCGCACGACGTACGTGTCACCCTCCAGATTGCTGACGTACAGCTTTCCGTCGGCGACCAGAATCGAACCCCACAGGTTGCCGCCGAGTCGTTCTTGAAAGACCGGTTCTCCGGTCTCGGCCTTGAGGCACTGAAGAATTCCCGTCGCGTCAGCCAGATACAAAAAACCGTCGTGGATGACTCCGCTGCTGACTCGTTGCGGGTTCTTCGTCTCCGTGCGCCACAGGCGGTGCGAGTCGGTGACGTTCCCCGATCCACCCGCGCGAATCGCCACGGTGGGACCGTTGTGCCCGGAGACTCCGACGATGACTCGACCGCCAGTTCCGAGGATCGGCATCGCGTAAACCTCGTTGCCCAGACCGTCGATTTGCCAGAGCGATTTCCCGCTGGCCGGATCGTAGCCTTTGAAGAAGCCGAGTCCGCCGATCTTCTCGCCCGGCAACGGCATGACCAGTTCATCGCGATCGCCGGCTCGCACGACAACCGGCGTGCTCCACGAGCCGAAGACCGGACTGTTGATCGGCGTTTCTTCCGAGGCCCACACGGTCTTCCCGGTTTCGCGATCGAGACCGTACAGAATGGACGGCGTTCCCGGCCCGTGAAACACGATCACCAGATTGCCATACAGAACCGGGCTGCCGCCATTGCCCCAACGGCTGAGGACCGGACCGAGATCGCGATGCCAAAGTCGCTTGCCATCCAGCGAACAGGCGAGGACTCCGCCCGACGCGAAGTTTGCGAACACAACTTTACCGTCGGTCACGGCTGAGGCACTACACGGCGGGTTCTGTCCGTGCGAAGTCTCTTCCACGTCGCAGGAAACTTCTTGCTGCCACAGCGTCTTGCCCGTCTTTCGCTCCAGAGCGATCAGCGCCCGCCGCTTACCCTTGTCCAATCCCTGAGTCAGAAAGATTCGGTCGTCCCAAACAATCGGCGTCGAATTGCACGGCTCCGTGAGCGGCACCTTCCAACGGATGTTTTCCGTAGCGCTCCATTTCACAGGCAGTCCCGTCTCGCGGCTGATACCCGTCCCGTCTGCGCCGCGCCATGCCGGCCAGTTTTCAGCGGTCGCCGAGCCAGCGATCAGGTGGGCCACACCACAGAGTCCAACGAGCACCAGCAGTTGCCGAGCAAGGTTCATCGTGTCTGTCCTCTCGAAAGGAGAAATGGGTGTTGTGGTCCGATCATCGCGACGCACTAACTTGCTTGCCAGTCGGCGAGCGGGTCGAGCGGATAGGTCGGTCGCGGGATGTGTTTCCAATCGAACGCCGTCAGGTCCGACTGTGTCGTGCCGGGTGAGTCGACTCGGATCAAGCCACTGCACCAGCGGCTGAAGAACTGAAAGTTGCTGGCGGTCTTGACGACGACCATCTTGGCGTCGGCGATGTCCAATCCCAGATGCGTGTAAAGCACCGGATGGTTGACCGCGAAGCTGCGGTGATCGAGCAGCACGATTCGAATCGAGCCGACCTCCAGAAGCGCTGTCCGTCGCAGGTCACAAACTCCGCGATCCAGCAGATCGACGGTGAATCCCAGCGACACGGCAGCCACGCGGCCGGTCACTCGCACCGGCTGACTGAAAACGTGATCGAGCTTTCCGCCGAGATCGACGGTGATCTCCGCACCAACGCCGGCGGCGATTGCAGCGCCGAGTGCTTCGGGATCAATCATTGGCACGAGAGCCAGCGACGAGATTTGTTGTTCGAGCATCGCCTTCAGGATGCAGGTGCTGTCACCGGGTGCTCCACCGTAAACCGAGTCACCAGTGTCCGAGAGGATCACCAAACCGCGCTCCGCCGAGTCCGCTTGGCGAATCGCCTCGGCCGGTGCAACACGTTCGGAGCGCCAGAACTGATCACGCAGACTCCAGGCCTTGTTGGCAATCTCGGCCGCAAGTGAATCAGCCAACGCCGAGTCGTTGTCCGTGTGAACGATGACGGACCATCCACCCTCGGCGACGTCCAACCACGGCTGCATCGGGTACGGCGACACGTCGAGCACGCCGCGACGTTGCTCCATCTGCCGAGCCAAATCGAACCACTCCTGCATTGGACCTGACGATGTCAGGAACTGATCCTGCGGCGTGATCATCGGAATCTTCCGCCAGCGCACGGTCGGACGAATCTCGCCGCGCAGCATCCGAAACAACAGTCGAGCCACCTTGCGTCCCGTTGCCGGCGGATCGTGCGGCTGAGTTTCATGTCCGACCAGCAAGTCAGCGCACTCGACCATGCGGCGAGTGATGTTCGCGTGATGATCGAACGCGACGACCACCGAAACGTCACGGCCGACAACCTCGCGCACTGCTTGCAAGACGTGCCCTTCGACGTCGTCCTCGTTCGTGGACGCGGCGGCTCCGTGCAGGGACAGGAACACGGCGTTCAGCGGCAACGACTGCTTTAAGCCCGTGACCAATCGCTCGGTGAGAAAGCTGAGCGTCTCCGCCGTGATCGTGCCGCCGGCACTCCCCCACGCTCGAATGATCGGCAGTAACGTGACCGGCTCCGGCTGTTCGCCGGCGACTTCGAGGAATCCGCCGATCGGGCCGACTCCGCGCATTCGTTCGAGAATCTCGTCGCCGAAGTACAAGCCGTAGGCTTCAAAGTCGGAGCGATCCGCGACCAGCGGACTGAACGAGTCGGTTTCTTGAGCCACCTCGGCGAGAGCAATTCGCATGTCGTCTCCTCGATCCAGTTCTACGATTTGAATACCGCACCTCCAGGCTACAATCCGCGACGTCGTAGCCCAAGCATCAGCACCTCGCAGGAGTTTTTCAAAATGACTCGGCCCACCACTCGTCGGCAGTTTCTTCAAACCTCGGCGTCGGTGTTCGCGTTCGCAGCAGCCTTCGGAAACGTGCAGGCGTTCTCGCAAGAGAAGCCCGCCTGGAAAGCCGGCGTCGCGAAGGCGGTCCTCACGCCGGAGAAATCGGTGTGGTTGGCCGGCTACGGATCGAAGCGAGCGCCCGATGGCAAGCTGCACGACCTGTGGATGAAAGCACTGGCCCTCGAAGACAACGCCGGCCATCGAGCGGTCTTGATCACCAGCGACTTCCAAGGCGTGCCCAAAGTCATGAGCGACCGCGTCTTCGAGCAGCTTCAAAAGCAGTTCAAGCTGGAACGCACACAGGTGATGTTTACGTTCTCGCACAACCATTGCGGCCCGCGACTCGGCGATGATCTGATCGACTACTACCCGGTCGAAGCCGAGCAGGAAGCGCTCGTCGAAGAATACACCACTCAGATGGTGACGAAGACCGTCGCGATGGTCGGCGAGTCGCTGTCGAAGCTAGCTCCCGCGTCACTCGCCATTGGCGAAGGCAAGGCGACTTTTGCCGTCAATCGCCGCAACAACCGGGAAGCAGACGTGCCCGACCTGATCGCGAAAGGAACACCGCTCGTCGGGCCAGTCGATCATGCGGTGCCGGTGATGACGGTCACTCGGCCGGATGGAAAGCTCGAGGCGGTGCTGTTCGGCTACGCCTGCCACCCGACGACGCTCAGCTTCCTGACGTGGTGCGGCGACTATCCCGGCTTCGCACAGCTTGAGATTGAGAAGGCTCATCCCGGCACAACAGCGATGTTCGTCAACACCTGCGGCGGCGATCAAAACCCGCTGCCGCGCCGCAAAGTCGAACTTTGCGAAAAGTATGGACACATGCTGGCCGTCGGAGTCGAAGAGGCGTTGAAACAACAATTGAAACCGGTCTCGTCGGGACTGCACACCGCGTTCGAGATCATCGACTTGCCGTATCTGAAAAACGTCTCGCGCGAAGAGCTGACCGAGTTGTCGAAAGATCTCACGGGCATCAAAGGCCGTTGGTCTCGGCGGTTGCTGAAGAAACTCGATGCCGGTGACAAGTTTGAGTCAGCCTATCCGTATCCGATTCACGCCTGGCGGCTCGGCAAAGAGATGCTGGTCGTCGGCATGGGGGCCGAGACGGTCGTGGACTATGCCCTCCGCTTCAAACGCGAGTTCGGCGAAGGCACCTGGGTCATGGGCTACGCCGACGACATGATCTCGTACATCCCCTCGCGCCGCGTGTGGGAGGAAGGTGGCTACGAAGGTGGCTCGAACCTATTCGAGTACGGCCGCCCCGCCTACCGCTGGGAGGGGGGCATCGAAAACCGGATTTCCGCGTCGGTTCACAAACTAGTGAAGCAGGTGCGGGAGTAGCACGACGCGCCAGCGAGTGGTTGAATTCTCCGCGATCCGCACCACTCGCTGGCGCGTCGTGCTGGTTTTGAATTCCGCACTACGACTCCACCGCAGCCAGCATCCCGCAGGCACCGTGAATGTCTTGGCCTCCGCTGTAACGGCGTTGAACCGGCATGTTCAATTCTTCACGCAGTGCGTCGCGAAAGGCATTGGCCTCCTCGGTTGAAGGGCGACGGAACTGACCCGTCGGGTCGTTCACGTCGATCAGGTCCAACAGGATCGGCAACCCTTCCGTCAGCTCGGCGAGCGCTCGCGCGTCTTCGCGGCTGGTGTTGATTCCGGCGAGCACCGTCCAGGCGAACGTCACGCGTTTGCGAGTCACCGCGTGATACTCGCGCACGGCGGCAAGCAATTCTGGCAACGGATAGACCCGCTCGATCGGCAGCAAGCTCTGACGCTGTTCGGATCGCGCCGACGTCAGCGACACAATCAATCGATACGGTTGCCGCTCGGCCGTGAAACGGCGGATGCCTGGCACGACTCCGACCGTCGAGATCGTGATCGCCTTGGCGTTGATCGCCATGCCGCACGGCTCTGAAAAGATGCGTGCCGCCTGAATCACACGATCGTAGTTGAGCATCGGCTCGCCCATGCCCATGAAGACGACTCCACGCACTGGATGCTCGGAGTCCATTTGAATCTGTGTGACTTGATCGACGATTTCCCAAGTGGCGAGGTTCCTCTGAAAACCCATGCGGCCGGTCGCGCAGAAAGCACACGCCAACGCACAGCCCACCTGAGAACTCACGCAGACGACGTACTTCAGGTCATCAGGCCGGTGCAGCAACGGAATGCGAACCGCCTCGAAGCGTCCCTCGCCGTCACCCTCAAACAAGTACTTCGCGAAGCCGTCTTGTGGCGAGACAATTTTGTCGAGCAATTTCAAACGCGGAATCGTCACACGCTCGCGAACCTTCTGAAGCACTCGCGGCGAAACGGTCGGCAGTTCGGTCGGGATTTCGATCGCACCGCGCCGCACAGCGGCCGCGTGCAACTGTCGAACAAGCCGATCTGGCAGCGCGAGATCGGCCAACGCCTGCGCGAGTTCGGTCGAGGTCTGGTCTTTGAGCAGGATCATGGAGTTCATCGTAGGGCACGTTTTCAACGTGCCCGCCAAGTGGGAATCGTCTATTAGTTTTCGTCTGTCTTCATCGACCTCGCGATTGGACGGGCATGTTGAAAACGTGCCCCACGCCGGCCGCATTCTCGGCGACATGGTTCGGCGAACCGAAGCCGATGATCGCGGAACTCACCGCCGAATGCGACAGAACGAAGCGCAGGGCAAATGTGGTCATGCTCTCGTCATCGCGGAGTTCGGCTCGAAGCTGCTCTGCCCGCGCGGCATCGCGTTGATACAGATCGAGCGGAAAATACGGCGTCTTGAGCGTGTGAGCACTCGGCACTTGGCCGAGCAACGCGCCGGCGGCGAAGACACGAATGGCGAACACGCCCATCTGCATCGCCGCACAATCGGCCAGGATGTTGCCGTAGTCGGTGTCACCGGGCTGCACCGGAGTCGTCGCTCCCGCGCTGGGATTGAGCGCGTTGTATGGCGTCTGCACGGTGTCGAACCGGCCGGAGCGAATCACAATCGTCATCGCGGCCGGCAGTCCGGTTCCGGTCAGTCCCGTGTGCTGGATGAGTCCCTCATCACGCAACCTGTCGAACGTGTCGGCCACTCCGCCTCGCGAGAGGATGTCGGCGGGTGTGATTGCGGCCGGTTCGTCGCCGCGTTCCGCCGTGATCCCGTTGTGCAATTGCAGCAGCGTGACCGAACTGACTCGCAGTCGCTGCAAGCTCTCCTCAACCGAGCGACGAATGATGTCGCTGATTAGCTCGGTCGAGTTCATCGGAATGCGCACCTTGGTGGCGATGTGGATTGGCTGGGCCGGCACGATCTCGGCCAGCACTCGCCCCAAGTTGGCTTCCGAGCTTCCGGCACCGTAACCCGGCGCAGTGTCGAACCAATTGATTCCCGCCTCGATCGCCGCAGCCACGACGTCGCGTTGAGCGTTCGCATCACTGCCGGTCATCAAGCCGGAGACTGGTCCCGCTCCAAACGAGATTGCGGAAACATTGATCCCGGTTCGGCCCAGCGTCCGGTACTGCATGACGAAGACTTTCCAATCGGAGAACACCGTAGCCACATTCGCCAGAACGTGGGATTCGTGGAGACTCGCCCACGCTCTGGCGAGCGTGGTTACTGGTGCCAATCGCTGATGAACGGCAGGTAGAAGTCACGCCACTCGCGCTGGAACCAAACGGGGGACGACGGGAAACCTTCTTGGCCCAGAGCGTCCACTGCAACGATGTAGTACCGGCGAGCCTGCTTGCCGGCGGATTCGTCTTGGAAGTTTGTCGCCGTGATTGGGTCCGCTGTCAGCCGCGAGACCGGGTCTTTGTCGTACCGGCCGTCCATGCGATAGACGCGATAGCCGGCGATGCCTCGTTCGGGATTCGGCGACCATTTCAATTGGCAGATCATTCCGTCTTCGCGGCTGAAGACGTTTTGCGGTGACGACGGAATCGTAAATAGCGCAGGGGACGGACCACTTTCTTTTCCTGCGTCATCGACGGAACGAATCCGGTAGGCGAACACAGCCTTGCGATAATCGCGACCGGACTCGTCGAGATGGTCTTTGTGCAACGGCCGGTCGTAGCTCGGTTCGCCGTCGATCGCTGGCGACTCATTCCGATTGATCTTCGTGTCCACGAACGATGTCGTCTTGAGTGGCTCGGTCGTCAGCCGTTGAAACGGGCCGATGCGGCGGATGGCTCCGACGACCGGTTCTGCCAGCGGCGGCGTGCGCGACTTGAGCCGCTTCAATTGATCGTCGCTGTAGACTTCGACGGCCGCGCGTTCGACGTGGTATTGCATCGTAGCCGCGCTACTCCGTGACGCGGATTTCCCGTCGCGGAGCGACGGGTCTACGGGGTCCGCCCAACGAATTTCCACACGCTGCGGCCCGATGACCGAAACAACTCCGTCCTCAACCAACGGCACGGGTCGCAGGTTCAACGCTGGAATGGAGACCTGCACTGTCGGAGTCTCGCCGTATCGGTACGTCCAAACCTGTTGCTCGCGCGGCTTGCTCGTGCAGTTTTCGAGGATCGCCAGATTCAATTCAGGGGCGAAGATCAAATTGCGGGCGCGATTGCTGGACGATGCGGGTTCAGCGGTCGGATTCATTCGCTGCCAGCGATTCGCGCCCGCGTCGTAAACCCACGTCTGCAATTCGTGCGTCGCGTCTTCGTCTTTGCCGGTCGTGATTTTGATGATCGCCAGGACGACGCGATGAATCGGATCGTAAGTCAGTACCGCGTCGTTTTTGTCGGTCGGCGGTTGAACGTCGGGTTTCATGTCGCGCCACTCGTTGCGGCGCACGTCGTAGGCCCAGGTGTGAACGTCGTTGTCGAACTGCGAGCCGAACAGCACATGCAGCTTGCGAGCCTCGTCGTAGGCCATGTTCCCACCGCTGCGAGCGGCCGGTTCGTTCGTGGGCTTGGGCCAACGCCACTCGTTCCGCGCCGGGTCGTAGAGCAACGTCCCTTCGTGGCTCCCCTCGCCACCGAAGACCACGACGAGCTGTTCGTCGCTGTCCCACGAGGCACAGCGATACGGAGCCAATCGCGGCGTCGGCAACGGTCGCCGGTTTCGCCAGCGGTTCTCGTCGAGGTCGTAGGTCCACACGGACGAGTCATTCAAATACAGCTCGCGAGCCCACTGCCACCCGTGGCTGCCGCTGAACAACGGAAACCGCACATACCGCCCGCTCGTCGGGTCGTAAACATTTTGGTTGTTGCAACAAACCCCCGGCGGCGAGGTATTCGGCTCCTTGAGCGTCCATTTCGCCGTCGCCAAATCCAACGTCCAAACCTCCGCCCCCTGCTCGCCCCCACCCCCTTGATTGTGCCCGCCATACCTCACGAGCAATTTGTGATTCCGATCCCAAACACACGCCCCCTCATACCCCAACCGCGGCGAGACGGGAGCGTCGGGCAACGGAGTCCGCTTGATCCACACATTGGTTGGTTGAGTAGCGAGGGTCGGCGGTGCTGCTGTCACGATGGACGCGAAGCCGATGACCAGAATTGGAAGGAATAGAATCAATCGCTGCGGAGATAGCATTCCGGCACCTCATCGAAGTTCGCGAAACATCGCTCAGCACTTCTGCGTCACACGGTAATCTGCCGATTCGCTGCCAGAAGTGCTTTGACTTCGTCAATCGAAAGGGGCGGATGAGGCGGCTTGCGGCGATGAATAATTGCGTGACATGTCGGGCAGACCGGCACTAGATCATTCACAGGGTCAATGACGTAAGAGTGACCGATTTCACTGATCGGGACCAGATGATGGACGTGGATGAAGTCTTGCGCAATTTGCCCATATCGTTCTGAAAGCAAGATGCCGCAGCAAGAACACGCATAGCCGTGACGTTCGAGACATTTTTGCCGGGCGTCCGGATTTCGTTCGTACGCATTCACAACGATCTGACGCCTTGCGCCTTCGATATAAACGTGCCACGCGGCCAATTCTTCCGGTAACCACAACGCATCGAGTGAAACGCGAGTAGCCCATAGCTGCTCGACAGCGGCCGCGATGTCAGGAGGAATCAAGATACCGGATGATTGTGTGGGCCAATGGACTTCATGAAACGGTGGCTGATCCAGCTCCTCAATTGGTATGACGGGATCGTTCGAGAGCGCATCGAAGCGGACGTTGACGTAGATCGCCATCTCACCCGCGGCGGCTCGCCCATCATTCCAGTGTGGCCCATCGAACGCCGCTGAAGATTGGAAGGGTTCTGATGGCCGCATCGCTGGCCTCGTTTCGGGTTCAGTAACGAAACCGGACCCAATGAGACCACGTGCTTGTTCGATACCAAGACGAATGAGAAAGAATCGATCGCCAACGACAATGTCACGACGATTGCCGCAACTCCAACGATCGTCGAAGTATCCCCGTGATTCGACTTGAGCAATCGAATCGGGCAGTTCAATCCAGGGCCATTGCTTCGGTTTCCACGAGAAAAGGAACGTGCGCATGTTCGTGGTCACTCCTTGAATTGCTCAGCGGTTTATTCACGCTGTTCGCGGAAGTCAATCAGCGGCTTGTGGTCTTCCCGGAGCGGCTGAAGCCCTCTTCCGCTTTGGAGGTCGGCGAGCCAAAGGAAACGGACCCTGCGACGATCCACGCCGACGCCACGAATCTCAGAGCCTCCCGACCCCATCCGGGCAAGCCGGATGTGGCCGATCTGTTGGTGGATTCGGCAGTTCTCCCACGCGGTGATTTCGGTTGGATGATGGAGTAACATCCAAAACCGTTCGTTTATGAAGAAACCTTCAATCGTGGAAGGGCCCGACGCGATGAGTCCACAGCCAGCGTGTTCTGCTTATCTCACACGGCGACAACTCTTCGCCAACGGAGCCATCGGGCTTGGCGTGCCGGCACTGGCCTCGCTGCTTGCGAAGGATTTGCCCGCAGCAGACGCGACCACACCACAACGGCCCAAGCAATTCGGCGGCCTGCCGGACTTGCCGCATCATCCGCCGAAGGTGAAGAACGTCATTTACCTTTTGCAAAACGGAGCTCCGCCGCACGTCGACACGTTTGACTACAAGCCGCAGATGGAGAAGTTTCGCGGGCAGGAGCTACCGGAGTCGTTTCACAAGAATCAGCGGCTGAGCACGATGACTCAGGGGCAGAAGAGCAAGGCCGTGTTGCCGTCGATCGTGCCGTTTCGGCAGCACGGCGAGTGCGGACGCTGGCTGAGTGACTTCTTGCCGCATACGGCGACGATCGCCGACGACGCGACGTTCATCAAGTCGATGCACACGACGCAGGTGAATCACGCTCCGGCGATCACATTCTTTCTGACCGGCAACGAACTCCCCGGTCGGCCCAGCATGGGAGCGTGGGCGACGTACGGACTCGGCAGCGAGAGCGACGAACTCCCCGGCTTCGTGGTGATGACGTCGCGCGACAAAGAGGCCACTTGCGGACAGATCTTCTACGACTTCTATTGGGGCAGCGGCTTTTTGCCGTCGAAGTATCAGGGCGTGAAATTCCGAGGCAGCGGCGAGCCGGTGCTGTATCTCTCGAACCCGGACGGCATGAGCCGCGAGGTGCGCCGCGGACTGCTCGACGATCTGCGAGTGCTCAACGAGGCGAAGTTCGCGGAGGTCGGCGATCCGGAGATCGTCACCCGCATCGCGCAGTACGAGATGGCCTACAAGATGCAGGCCAGCGTCCCGGAGTTGACCGATTTCTCCACCGAGCCGAAGCATGTGCTGGAGAGCTACGGCCCGGATGTCACTCGGCAGGGATCGTTTGCCTACAACTGCCTGATGGCTCGGCGGCTGGTCGAGCGAGGCGTGCGGTTCGTGCAATGCTTCCACGCCGGCTGGGACCATCACCGCAATCTCAACACGCAGTTTGAAATCCAATGTCGCGACACCGACCAGCCGAGCGCCGCGCTGGTCAAAGACCTGAAGCAGCGCGGACTGCTCGACGACACGCTGGTCATCTGGGGCGGCGAGTTCGGCCGCACTCCGTTCTGCCAGGGCGACATCAACGACAAGAAAACGCTCGGCCGAGACCACCACCCCTACGTCTTCACGATCTGGATGGCCGGCGGCGGCGTGAAGCGAGGCTTCTCCTTCGGTGAGTCCGACGACTTCGCCTACAACCCGGCCAAAGACCCCGTCCACGTCCACGACTTCCAAGCGACGGTGCTGCACCTGCTGGGCATCGACCACGAACGCCTGACCTACAAATTCCAAGGCCGCTATTTTCGTTTGACCGACGTGCATGGCCGAGTGGTCAACGAAATCTTGGCGTGACTGCCGTGAGGGCCTCGACTCAAGACAGGATCTTTCCGATTCGCGAATCGACGGCCACAATCGTCGCGGAGGTTTTCCAATGCAAAAACAAGGTGATGGCCGTTGTGCTGGAACTGCCCGAAGAGGTCGATGTGGACGCACTGACCGAACGGCTTTATCTGCTGCAACACATTGACGAAGCCGAGAAAGAAATCGCCGCCGGCAAGGGCATCCCGCACGACGAGGTTCGCCGGAGACTTGCCAAATGGCTCACATAATTTGGGCACCGCGAGCCTTTGCGGATTTGGAAAATCTGCTCGCTTACATCGCTCGTAGTGAACCGGCGACAGCCCGGCGATTCGGGCAGCGGGTTTTGGATCGAATCGAGTCACTGGCCGACTTCCCTGATTCCGATAGCTTTGTCCCCGAAGACGAAAAGATGACCTACCGCGAGGTGTTCCAGGGACCATATCGGATCATCTTCCGAAGAGTGCAAGCCAAGTCATGTTCGTTGCCATCCATCACGGCGCTCGATTGTTGCGCGTTGACGAATTGGAAAATAGCGAAAACTGAGCTTCGGCATCGACCACGAACGCCTGACCTACAAATTCCAAGGCCGCTACTTCCGTTTGACCGGCGTGCATAGCCGAGTGGTCAATGAGATTCTGGCGTGAGTCTGACGCCCTCCCGAATTCCGTACCAGTTGTTGTGAGAGAATCGGGGAGTGTTTAATTCACGTGTTGAGTCGGAGGGAGGGGCGTAGCCCCGACCGGAGACTCAACACGTGAAGCGGCCGAGAACGTCTCGGCCTATCCATCCACCAACTTCGCGGCGTAGCAGCCGGTTGATTTTTGCGATTCCTTCTTTGCCGTACGAGTGTCTGGCGCTAATTTTCGCTTGTGGGTGGCTGTCACGGAGGACTGACGCTGGTGATGGGACGTTGGGAAGTCGAGCGGCAGCGGGAGTTGTTTGTCGCGACGGATCGC
>CAMAWN010000122.1 GCA_945861865.1 Candidatus Kuenenia stuttgartensis
GCGATCATGCCGAACGCGAACACAAGCACGCAGGCTGCGAACGACACGACCGCGAAGCGGTGATCCATGCAGATTCTCAAGACCGGGTTGTGAATCATGTGAGCCAGCCGCATCAGCCACGGTTCTTTTTCCGACATGCGGCGCGGCAGCATGAAGCTGGCCAGCACCGGCATCAGCGTCATCGACAGCACCATCGAACCGGCCAGCGCGAAGATGACCGTCAGCGCCATCGGCCGGAACAGTTTGCCTTCGATCCCCTCCAGCGTGAGGATCGGCAGGTACACGATCATGATGATGAGTTCGCCGAAAAGCGTCGGCTTGCGGACCTCGACCGCCGCGTCACGCACGACTTCGATCTTGCTGCGGTTTCGCAAATCGCCGTGAGCGATATGCCGCACGCAGTTCTCGACCATGACCACCGAGCTATCGACCACCATGCCGAAGTCGATCGCGCCCAGACTGAGCAAGCTGGCCGCGATGCCGAACTGCAACATGCCGCTGAACGCGCACAACATCGACAGCGGAATCGCCACCGCGACGATGGTGGCCGCTCGCAAGTTGCCAAGAAACGCGAACAGGATCGCGATGACGAGCAAGCCGCCCTCGAACAGATTGCGGCGCACGGTGTCGATGACGAAGTCCACTAATTCGGTGCGGTCATAAACCGTCGTGATCTCCACGTCGGCTGGCAGCGTCGCGCGGAGTTCCTCCATCCGTTTCTTGAGCGCCGACGTGACGACCTTGCTGTTCTGCCCCATCGTCATGAAGCACAGTCCGAGAACCGCCTCGCCCCGTCCCATCGCCGTCACCGAACCACGACGAATCTCCTGGCCGATACCCACCGTCGCCACATCCTTCACGCGGATCGGCGAGCCATCTTCCGCCGTGACGACGATGTTCCGAATTTGTTCCTCGTTGACCGTGCGGCCAAGGCCATGCACCAGCAAGAACTGGTTGTTCTGCTGAATGCCCCCGCCGCCGGTGTTCTTGTTGTTCTTCTCCAAAGCCTCGACGACTTCGGCGAACGTGAGCTTGTGCTTGATCAACTTTTCGGGGTCGATGCGAACTTGGTACTGCTTCTCGAAGCCGCCCCACGAATTGACCTCGGCCACTCCCGCGACCGTGCGTAGCTTCGGCTTGATCGACCAGTCGTGAATGGTTCGCAGGTAGGTCAGCTTCTCGGTGCGTTCGGCCTCGGACGCTCCTTCAAAGTTCCAACCTTTGAGAGACACGATGTAGTGATAGACTTCGCCCAACCCGGTTGCGACGGGTCCAAGACTCGGCCGCTCAATGCCCGGCGGCAGTACGACCGAACCGAGCCGCTCGTTGACAAGCTGCCGCGCGAAATAGATGTCCGTCCCGTCCTCGAACGTGACGACCACCTGCGACAAACCAAACTTCGAGATCGACCGCAGGATTTGCAGCCGGGGCAGGCCGCCCAGCACTTGCTCAATCGGAAACGTGATCTGCTGCTCGACCTCTTCCGGGCCGAGCGCCGAAGCGGTCGTGTTGATCTGCACCTGAATCGGCGTCGTATCCGGGAAGGCGTCGATGTCGAGATGCAACACCGCCACCGCTCCCGCCACCGCCAGCCCGACCGCCGACAGCAACACGAGAACCCGGTTTCGCAGAGAGAAATCAATGATCCAATTGAGCATGGCTTACACATTTCCCGTCGCGACCGCTCGCGGCCAGTAATACATCAGACAGACACCAACCAGCGCGATCGTCGCACCGATGACATCCGCCGCGTCAGGCCGGTCGCCATCGAAGCCCCAGCCCCACAGCAGCGACAGCACGATGAAGAAGCCGCCATAAGCGGCGTACACACGCCCGAAATGGCTGGTTTGCAACGTCGGCACGATGCCATACTGAATCAACACCAACGCTCCGGCCAACCCCCACCAGCTTGGTCGGCCGTCGCGCAGCCATTTCCAAACGAGCCAGCCACCGCCGATCTCGCAGACTCCTGCGACGACAAACAAGATCACGGATCGAACCACGGCATTCGTCACAATGGGCCTCTATTTTCAAGCCGCTCGCTTGAGGCGAGCGCCTTTCTTCAACGGAATCTGAAACTCGCGAGCGATCCTCAACACCGTCGCGAGACACACCGGTTCCGGCGCGTGCGCGATCGCTCCGCGCGCTCCGTGCTCGCGAATCAACTCTGCGAGCTGCTCTCGCTGCCTGCCCACGAACTTGAAATGTCCGCGACGACGATCAGTTGATGACATGATTTGTCCTCCTGTCGGAACTGAATTCTTCACGCCGCCTTTGCGACGGGACTCTCTTCACACACAACGAGCGTTCCATCGTTCAAGCACAGTCGCCGAGACGCTCTCGCGGCGGCGGCGGGGTCGTGAGTCACCATGACGATCGTGCGGCCTTCACGCACGAAGTTGTCGAATAGCGATAGCACGGCTTCGCGGCTGTCGGGGTCGAGATTGCCGGTCGGCTCGTCGGCGAGGATCAATCGCGGGTTGTTCGCCAGCGTGCGAGCGAGCGCGACGCGCTGCTGCTGGCCGGTGCTCAGTTCGCTCGGCTTGTGCTCGATGCGGTTGCCGAGTCCGACTTGCTCCAACAACGCGACCGCTCGGTCACGCTGCTCGGCTTTGCTGACGCCGTGCAAGAACAACGGGACTTGGACGTTCTCCAACGCTGTGAGATACGGCACGAGATTGAACGTCTGAAACACGAAACCGATTCGCTCGCGTCGCCGCCGAGTGCGTTCGGCGATGGGCAGGTCGTAGAGTGACTCGCCCTCGAAGAAGACTTTGCCGCTGTCGGGCGACAACATGCCGCCGAGCATCGACAACAGCGTCGTCTTGCCGCTGCCGCTGGGGCCAACGACGGCGACGTATTCGCCGAGTCCGATGTCGAGCGACGGGGCTTTGAACGCGACGACCTCTCGCTGTCGCCGCCGATAGATCTTGGTGATGTCTTGAAGATGAAACATGGCGTTAGACCTCCTGAAAGCAGCAGCACGGATCGAGCTTCGCCGCTGAACGAGCCGGCCAGAGTGCGGCCAGCGTGGTGATGACAAGTGCCGCTCCAATGGCGAGCGCGATCAAATCCGGCAACGGCTTCACAGCGACTCCGGCCCACTGCGAACCGAGCACCATCGCCACGATCAAGCCGAGCACACTGCCTCCGACCGCTCCGACGATGCCGAGCGCCCACGCTTTCAATAGAAACATTCGCGTGACGAGACTCGGCGTGGCACCGAGCGCCATCAGCGTGCCGACTTCGCGGCGGCGTTCGCGCACGTTCGATGAAATTGTGCTGGCGACGCTCGCGCCGCCGACGATCACCAAGATGCCCAGCACGAACAGCGACATTTGGCTCATCAGCCGATTGACGCCCACTTGAGTCGAGACGACTTGCGAAATCGTCACGACCTTCGCATCGGGCAGCAGTTCGGCCAGCTTCGGAACGAGTCCGCCGGCCGCGTCTTCGCAACAGCCCATGACTTCAATCGCATTGACGACTTCGCCCGCGTTGGTCAGCCGTTGAACCGTGTGCAAGTGCGCGAAGACTCGCGAATCATCCACCGTGCCCGTGCGCGGCAGTACGGCCAGCACTTGCAGTTTCTCACCGAACAACTCGACCGTCTGGCCGGGCTTCAAGCCAGAGAATTCGGCAACGTCGGCTCCGATGATCGCTTCGTTCCCTTTCAACTGGTCGATGGTCCGTTCACTCGCGAGCGTTTCCGGCGCGGCGTCGTAAGTCTTCGGGCCGCACGCGGCCTTCTTGCAGCCTTCGTGCTTGTTGCTGAATAGCGACACCGATTGCCACGCCGCCTTCGCTTGAAACTCGCTCTGCGGCAGGATGCCGGTCAGCGTCACGTCGCGATTCGCGACCTTCGCCGAGACGCACAGTTTCGGCGAAAGCCGTTCGACGCCCGCCAAGTTCTCCAACAGGATGCTGGAGACATGCGACTCTGGTAGCGTGCGGTCGGTCAGGTCGGCCGAGTAGTAATCCTGCAACGTCGCGTCCTTGGGCAGCACGAGCACATTCGCACCGAGCGATTGCAGTTGCTGCCCAACTTCGCGTTCCGAGAACACGGTGACGTGACGAATCGCAACGAGCGCCGTCACTCCTAGCAAAATAGTCAGCGTGCTGGTGAGCATGGCCGAAGGCCGCTCCGCCAGTTCACGCCAGACAAGGGTTTTGAGGTTCATGGTTTCTTCCTTGAGAGTTCAAAGGCACGCGAGCCGCGTGCATGACGGTTAGTTTTTCCGCGCGCCCTGCGATGGCTGCGTCGTTGTTCGCGGTGCGGGTTGATGATGCTTGCAATTCGGGTCGTCGCAGCACTTGCCGGCCTTCGCGAGCGCGGCGGCGATCTCGTCCTTCGACGCGACCGCGTCGAACTTGCCCACCATCACGCCGGGCGGAGCCAGCAGGACGGTATGCGTGGCCTTGGCCTTCGGGTCGATTTTCATTTGACCGACAAACTTGCCTTCTTGCGGATCAGCCGCCGTCATGTCGATGGTGACGATGCGGTCCTTGAAGTGCGGGTCGCTCTGAAAATCCATGATCGCGACCGGGGCCGGAGCCTTCGCCGAACCTTGTACGGTGACGAGCACCAATTTGTTCTCTTGCAGGTTCTTCATCGTGAACATCATCGTCGGCGTGACGAACGCCTCGCCGAGCTTCTCCGCCGTGACCCGCTGCGAAAACATGCCAGTCATGGCTCCATTGGGCGCGAGCGCGATGATCATGGGCATCGGAGCACGGCTCACGTCGTACTTCGTGACCAACGCTTGCTCGGCGGAGTTGCCGACTTGCACATAGGCCACCACCGCTTGCTCGGACTTCTCGGCCAAGCCTTCCTTCAGCGTCGCGGCCATCGCATTCGAGGCTGCGTCGGTCGTCTTGTAGAACATTAAGAACGTGAATTTGCCTTCCTTGCTCGCTTGTTCGAGCACAGCTTGAGCCTTGCTGGCCGGCGCAGCCGCCGGAGCGGCAGTGCGAGCTTGAGCCATCGCGAATGTGGGGAGGCTCAGCGCGAACGCAGTCGCCAACACGGTTCGGGTGAAAAGAGAGTTCAGGTGCATGACGATTCCTTTCTTGAATCTGGCCGGCACGCTCTGCGTGTCGGATGTGATTGACTGGTAACTTTTCGAGTGAGGTTGATTCGGCACTTCAACGTGTGCCGGTTACGTTTGGTTGGACAGCCCGACCGGGCTGTTAGTGGTTGTGGTCCGCTCAGCCCGCGCCCAGGTTGTTTTTCAACAACTCTGACCGCAGGATGCCGCTGTTGACGCTGGCCACCAGTTCGCCCGGCAACAAGCCAGCGGCGATTTCGGTTTGGGGCGAGGCCATCGCGAGGTCCGTCGCTCCGGGACGAATTTTGCGGACGTGGAAAACTTTGTACTTCGACTTCTCGAAGTTCTTGTCGCGGACGAAGACGACGTAGCAGTCGCCTTCCCAATGCACCGCGTCCTTCGGCACGACCACAGCTCTGTCTTCCTGACGCAAAACGATTCGCGCCGAGCCGAATGACCGGGCGTGGTGACGGCCCGCCGTGTTCGGCAGCTTGACTCGCACCGGAACCGTGCGAGTCGCCTCATCGACCGAAGGGCTGACCCACACGACCTCGCCGTTGTCCCAATCGTTGTGGCCGTCGTGCTGGAACTGCACCGGCTGGCCGGGCTGAATTCGTTCTGCGTCCTCGATCCGCACGTTGAGCGTCAGCCACATGACGCGCGTGTCGGCAACGACGAACAACACTTTGTTCGGAGCGACTACTTCGCCGGGCACACCGCTGCGCTCGGTCACTTCACCGTCGAACGGTGCTCGTAGCGGGAGCAGATTACTGGATGACGAACTCTTCGCGACCTCGACCGCCAACTCGTCCGTCAGGCCGAGAAACTGCAATTGCTTCGTGAGTTCTTCCGGCTCCGCGCTGATGTCATCCACCTTCGGCAGCGGCAGACCGAGATTCACCAACGTCTGCCGTGCGGCGAGCATTCGGACGTGAGCTTCCGCAACCGCTGCTTCGGCCTCCTGCACCGACTTGCCCGCAACCACACCGGTCGAACCCTTGAGGTTGGCGAGCGTCTGCGTCTTCAAGTCGAGATTCACGATCGACTGCTGCAACTCGGCCTTGGCTTTGCCGACATCGGCGGCATCCACGAGGGCCAGCACGTCGCCGCGCTTCACTTTGTCGCCGACTTGTTTTTCGACTCGCCACAACGTCCCGGAGACTCGCGACGACAACCGCGCCGCGCGAGTCGGATCGAAACCGATCTCGCCGTTGGCCATGACCGACTCGGAAATCGGTGCGTGCTTGGCGGCGGTGACTTCGATGCCCAGCCGCTCGATGATCTCCGTTGACGCGAACTGAATCCGTCGCTGCTGCAACTTGCACTTGCTGTTGTTTTCAGGACGCGGCGTGAAGTTCAAGGCGTCTTCCGAGTGCGGCTTCTCTTCGGCCGCGACTTCGCTGGCATTCGGAATCTGCGCGATCGACGGATTGCAAACGGGGCACTCATGCACGCCATGAATCTTGCACCAGCCGCGCTCTTTGGACGGCGGCAGGCAGCCCTTGTTGCATTCGACGCATTCCGAGTCCGGGACGTTGTGCTCTTCGCACCAATCGTCCTTCTCGACGGCCGCCTGCCCGCGCAGCTCTGAGAACTTCGGAATCCGCCAGTGAGTTTTCTGCCCGGCGAATACCAACCCGCAGACCGCCGCCAACGCGATCAAGCCGGGAATGACATGTCCGATCCAACCGATCCACCGTCCGGCCAGTGACCGACGCGGCGGCGAATTTACGCCAATCAGATTTGTCGAATCCAAATGAGCCGTCATGTTGAACCTCATTCTTTCTTGGTGCCTTGCCCGTTGGTTGCGATGGGCGTCCGCCGCTCTGCCTGTCGATGGCTGGCCACCGACACCGATTGATTTCGCTTGAGTTCATCCGCCAGCAGCGTGCTCCCTTTGGAGACGACGACTTCGCCGAGCGTGACGCCGACGATGATCTCTGTATTCGTGATGTCCTTCGCTCCGGTGCGAACCATCCGCGCGTGAAAGACCTTCGGACCATTCGGTTTCAAAAAGTCCTTGTCGCGGACGAACACGACGTCGCAAACTCCGACCTTTTGCACGGCTTCGTTCGGGACCGTGATCGCGTGCGGTTCCTCACGCAGCACGATGCGGCCGACTCCCAAGGCGGACGCTCGTAGCTTGGCGTTGTCATTCGGCATGACCACTCGCACCGGAATCGTGCGCGTCGTCTCGTCCGCCGAAGTGCCGATCCAATCCACTTGGCCGGTGAACTCTGCTTTGATGCCGTCCGGCCGGAACCGCGCCGCTTGGCCGACTTGCACCCAGCGCGCGTCGGTCGCCGGGACGTTCAGATTGACCCACATCTGCCGTGCATCGGCCACGACGAACAACACGTCTTCCGGATCAACGACCTCGCCCGCGATGACATCGACCTGCATCACCACGCCGTCCAGCGGCGCTCGCAGCGGCAGCAACGTCCCCGGCAGGTCGGCATCCGTCTTCGACAACTCACGCGACAGCCCCAGCCGTTGTAGTTGCTTCGCGATGTCGTCCACTTCCAATTTGCCAAAATCCGCCGCGTTGACCGACAGGCCGAGATTGACGAGCGCTTGCTCGGCACTGAGCAGCCGGACTTCGGCATCGCGCCGAGCGGCCTCCGCTTCCTTCTTCTGACGTTCCGGCACCGGCGCGTTTTTCAGATTGGCCAACGACTGAGCCTTGAGCCGCACTTGCACGATGGCTTGCAGGAACTCCGTCTTCGCCTTGCCGACTTCTGCCGCGTCAATGATCGCCAGCAAGTCGCCGGCCTTGACCGGATCGCCAATCTGTTTGGTGACTCGCCAAGCCGTCCCCGGCACTCGCGCCGCCAGCCGAGCCACTCGCGTCGCGTCAAAGCTGACCTCACCGCTCGCCGCGATTGTCTCGGTCATCGCCGCTTCCCAAACGGGAGCGACATCAATCCCCAACTTCTCGACCGCCTCTTTCGATGCCGCTCGCACGCGACTGCCGCTCGCCAAACATTGCGGATCGTTCACCGCACGCTCGCGCACGGCAAAGGCTTTCTGGACTCGCTCCAATTCCTCAGCGGACGCCGGTTCCAATGGCTTCATCACTTGAGCAAGCGACCGATCACACAGCGGGCACGCCGCGACCCCGTGCTGCTCGCACCACTGGCGCGGCTGTGACGATTCGGATTCCGTTGTCAGCAAGTCTTCGGCTTTCTCCGCTGTCTTGGCCGTCGCACCGTCGCGGCGAGCCATCAGCGAAAACGTCCATTCCGTGTGATGTCCCCAATACGCGACACCTGCCAACGCCGCGAACGTCAGCAGCATCGGCACCGAGCCAATGACGGCTCGGAACCAGCTTTGCTGTTCCGGCGAATGCTGTTCATGGCCCGCAGGCTCGGCCGGAGCCGAAACGGGCGAAGTCGAAGAGGTGGACATGATCCGTCCCGCGAAAGAACCGCGCAAGGTCCACGCTCATCGAACTTCGACGGCGCGGAAATGAAAAACCTCACGAAACGACGCCAACCAGACACGCGGCCCACAGCCGCGAACAAGCGTCACGCGAAACAGCGCTTACACGCGCAAAACAACCGTCGCCAGCGCAGCCAACTGCGGCGACTCATGCGGCCTCAACAGCGATCGCTGAAGGCTCACATTTTCCAAAGCTCGAACGACCGTGACGAAATCCAGCGTCGTCACGAAATCCAGAGTTTGTGACAGTCCATCGGGAGTCAGCGACCTAGACTGCGTCTGTGGTCCCGCCTCCAGTGGCGAATGCTGACAGGAGCAATGCTCGCAACGAACTTGCCATCCCACCGGAGCGTCATGCTCATCGTGGTCTTGCTCTTCGTCTTCATGGTGGTGGCCGCACTTCGACACGGCACACACTTCCTGCGACTGGCAATCGCAGCAATGACAGCCTTGGCCCGTCAGTTCCACGCACTCATGCCCGTCCGCGCCAACGCAGCGAACGAAGCACACCGGCGACACCAAGGCCATGCCTTGAGCCACCAGAGCGATCAGAACTGTCAACACGCGAGCCATGATGCTGAGAAGACCTCCAACCATCTTACTTTCGGCATTTGCAGAACTCGGACTGAGCCAACCTTAGCAGCCCCCCCAAGTTCATTGAAGTGCATCCCTCAACCTTGAAGAACTTGCCCAACTTTCGCGACTTCGCAAATCCCTTGCCGTCGAGCTTCTCAACACCGCGAGCCGCCAGCCTGCTCACGCCTGCTGTCGGCTCGCGTTCGTCAACTACCACCCGCGATGTCGCGAGGAATGTCGGTCATAGTGCCCCGGATTCACGTCGATGTGACCACGGTGAAACCGAACCTCGGTCGGGTGATAGTCGTAGTGTGACGAACCACGCCACGACGAACCGGACCAACCCCGGCTGGAACCGCCGTAGCCGTATCCGCCAGACGAGCCGTATCCGCCAGACGAGCCGTAGCCACCAGACGAGCCGTAGCCATAGGACGGTGCGGAGTAACTGCGACTCGGACCACACGAACTGCCGAAGCCACCGCCAAATCCGCTCGAACCGTGATCCGCGCGAGCCATTGTCGCTCCGACCAACGCAATCCCCATCAACGCCACCAGAATCTTTGCTGTCCGTTTCATGACTTGTTCCTTTGAGTGTGAGATGTCTTTTGCATCTCGGTTTCGCAGCTTGTTGCCGGCTTCTCGCCGCACGGCACGACAACAAAGCAACGACCGTACCACTTCGCTGTTTCGTAATCGCGACCCTGATAACTGAGTGATCCGCGCATCGGCGCGCGTTTCACACTCTCAATGCACCGGGTCGCGTCGTCACGTTGATTGTGAGTGGAGTCCGAATGACACCGTAACACTCCAAAGTTTGAGTCAATTCACTTCGGCAGTCTTTGTGAAGGAAAGACATGGTCGAGGATTACTCCTCGCTGGGTGACATTGGATCGGCGCTGATCGGCGATGTCTCGCCATTGGATTTGGCATGTCGGCGGAACTGCCACTCTTTGACTAGGCAGTAGCAGCACGGGATCACGAACAGGGTGATGAGAGCGACGGACATGCCGCCGACGCTGGGGATGGCCATTGGTTGCATCACGTCCGAGCCGCGGCCGGGATGGAGAAAGATCGGGGCCAAACCGAGGATTGTTGTAACGGACGTCATCAGGCACGGGCGGATGCGTTTCAGGCCGGCTTCGACGACGAGGTTGCGAACGTCATCGACGTTCTGCGGCGGCTTGTCGCGGAAGAGGTCTTCGAGGTAGGTCAGCATCACGACGCTGTCGTCGTCCGAGACTCCGATCAGGGCGATAAAGCCCACCCACACGGCGACGCTCAGGTTTGCTCCGTAAAAGTAGAGGCCGATGAAGCCACCGGAGACCGAAACTGCGATGTCGAGAAACACCAAAATGACCAGCCACCACTTGCCGAAGCTGAAGTACAGCGAGAAGACCATCGACAGCAGCACCAGCGGCACGAGCAGCGACAGTCGATCCATCGCGCGGCGTTGGTTCTCAAATTGGCCGGACCACGTCCAGTAGTAACCGGGCGGTACGATCAGACTCGCCTCAGCGTGTTTGCCGGCGGCCACGAGTTCGTCGCTCTGTTTGCGTTCGGATTGCAGCAGGCGCTCGGCATCTTCGACGACGCTGATCTCGTCGCGATCGCGGGTATTGAGCGTGACGTAACCCACGAGCAGGCCGTTCTCGCTTTTGATTTCTTGCGGGCCGATGCTGAACGTGAGCTTGGCGACTTGCACAATCGGAATGTGAGCGCCGGTCGATGTCGGGACGAGGATGTGCTCCAAGTCGTCGAAGCGTTCGCGCAGCTCGCGCGGGTAGCGGACGCGGATTGGGTAGCGTTCGCGGCCTTCGACGGTGGTCGTCAGGCGTTCGCCGCCGATCGCGATTTCGATGACATCTTGAATGTCGCGGATGCTGACTCCGTACCGCGCGGCGGCTTCGCGGTCGATCTCGTATTCGAGGTACGGCTTGCCGACGAGTCGATCCGCGACGACGTCCACCGCGCCGGGCACTTTCTTGAGAAGCTGCTCCATTTGCAGGCAAACTCGTTCGATCTCTTTCAGGTCCGAGCCGTAAACCTTGACGCCCATCATCGCGCGGAAGCCAGTTTGCAGCATGACCAGTCGCGTTTGGATCGGCTGTAACCACGTCGGCAGCACGCCGGGGATCGCGGCTTTCTGGTTCAGCTCTTCGAGGATTTCGGCTTTGGTGATGCGACGCTCTTCAGGCCAGACATTGCGCAGAGCGGGGCGGCACCAATTGAGCCACGCTTGCTCGCTGTGCCAGCGCGGTTGCGACAGCGTGCGCCAGTCGTCTTCCGGTATCAGCGTGACGATGGTCTCGATCATGCTGATTGGTGCGGGGTCCAGCGACGACTCGGCGCGGCCGACCTTGCCGACGACGTCGCGGACTTCCGGCACCGTGCGGATGGCGAGGTCTTGCTGCTTGATGACCTCTTCCGCGATGGTCAGCGAGGCCGCCGGCAGCACCGACGGCATGTAAAGGAACGAACCTTCGTCGAGCGGCGGCATGAACTCGCGGCCGATACCGGGGAAGGTCTGTTCGAGGCGCTGCCAACCGGTGGTTTTCGTGATGTCGAATCCGGCAACTCGGCACGTCGCCGAGATCGGAATGCCAACGACATCAAAGCCCAGCCACACGCTAAACCCAAAGGCGACGACGCACACCGGGATTGTCAGAGCCGTTCTCTTGTGGGCCAGTACCCAGCGAAGCGTTGGTTGATAGACCTTAAAGATGGCTTGCGAGCCCCGATTCTCTTCAAGCGGAATCAGTCGCTCGCGGCCCATCCGGTAAACCAGTGTGTCGATGAGAAAGCCGACTCCCAGCGCCGCCAGCCAACCGTTCCATGTCGCGCCAAGATTCAGCCCCCCACACGAGCGTGAGTCGCAGGCCGATCATGGCGACGATGCCGGCCAAGCCATCATCACCGTCATCTGCGACGATCAAGCGATGAAGCCGAAGTCGAACTTGGTGCGCACGCTGGCGACAAAGTCCAAGTCCTCAAAGGTTTGTCCTCCGGCGACACCGTCATCACCGCTGGCGGCTATGGTCTGCCAGAAGGCTGCCCCGTGAAGATCGTCTCCAACCTCGCAACGGCGAACACTCCCGGTCTGTAAAATCGAGGCCATTCGAGGCGAACAGAAGTGCCCCTGTTGGCGATGCTGCTGATCGACGCCGTGCCGGAATGCAATTCGAGAATCGTTTTGACAATCGCAAGTCCGAGGCCCGCGCCGTGGGGAGACGTGCGGGCGGCGGCGGCTCGGTAGAGGCGGTCGAAAACGTGCGGGAGATGTTCGGGAGCGATGCCGCAGCCCGTGTCGATGACTTCGATCACGATGCGGCCGGGATGTGAGGTCGCTCGCACGGCAATCTGTCCGCCGCGCGGCGTGTGAGTGAGCGCGTTGGTCAGCAGATTGCCGAGCGCGCGTTGGAAGAGTGCGCGGTCGGCTCGCAGCGTCAGGACTGGTGGCGATTCGACGACGAGCGTGACGCCAGCTTCCTCGGCTGCGGCTTCGTAGAACGCGCGGAGTGTTTCCAGTTCGTCGGGCAGGTGGAGGTCGTCGAGCTTCAGTAACGTTTGCGGCTGTTCGGCGCGCGCGAGGAACAGCAAGCTCTCGACCATTTGCGTCAGGCGGCCGCATTCCTCCAGGCATGAGCCGAGCACGTCGCGATACTCGGCGTCAGAGCGCTGGCGGCTGAGCGTGACTTCAATCTCACCGCGCAGGTTGTGGATCGGCGTGCGCAGTTCGTGAGCGATGTCGCCGGAGAACTGAGAGAGTCGCGCAAACGAATCCTCCAGCCGGTCGAGCATTCCGTTGAAGGTCGTTGCCAACTCAGCCAATTCGCGAGCGAGCGGCTCGGCGTTCAATCGCTGGTCCAGCGTGGAAGCACTGATGGCTCGCGCGGTCGCGGAGATTTCGCGGAGCGGACGGAGTTCGCGCCACGCGATCAGCAAGCCGCCGGCGACACACACCAGCAACGCGACTGCCAGCACGAGCCACAACTGTTGTTGATAGCGCCGCAAAAACGCCTCTTCGTGCGTGCGGTCGAGCGCGATGTCCACGCGCCATCCGGCTTGCGAAGTCGTTTCGTTCCGCACGATTCGTGAGAGCACGCGCCATTCGCGGCCGTCAGTGGATTCGAGTTCGATCGCTTGCGACGACCGCGATTCGATCCTTGGAATCGACTCGCTGCCGGGACTGCCGACGAGGATGTCGCTCGGATCGTCGCCGGATGCGGAAGTCACGCGCACGAGGATCGGCAGGCCGCTCGGCGCGGAGGCGGTTTGCGCGAGCCGTGCGCGGAGTTCGTCCAAGTGTTCCGAGCCGCGAGCGAGGTCGCGGCTGACTTCCTGCATTCGGTCGGCGAGGAGTTGATCGTCCTCGCGGTCGAGGTTGTCGATCAACGCCCAATACGAATACCCCGCGACCGACAGCACGACGACGAACGACATCGCCGCGTACCAGCACGTCAACCGCAATGCCAGCGAACGCCGCGTCGGGCAATTTGTCGCACCCTCACGACCGCTCTTCGAGGACATAGCCCGCTCCCCGAACCGTGTGGATCAGCTTCTTCGGGAACGGATCATCGACCTTCACTCGCAATCGGCGAATGTGGACATCGACGACGTTCGTGTCGCTGTTGAAGTTCATGTCCCAGACTTGCTCGGCGATCAGCGTGCGCGACAGGACTTCGCCCACTCGCCGCATCAGCAGCGACAGCAGCGCGAATTCTTTTGGCGACAGGTCGAGCCGCCGGCCGTCGCGCTGGACCTTGTGCTTCAGCAAGTCGATCTCCATGTCCGCGACGCGCACGGTCTCCGGCTGCCGAGCGACGCCGCGCCGCAGGATCGTCCGCACTCGCGCGAGCAATTCCGAAAACGCGAACGGCTTGACGAGGTAATCGTCCGCTCCCAACTCCAGCCCGTTGACGCGATCGGCCACGGTGTCCTTCGCCGTGAGAAACAGCACCGGCATCTGCGACCCGGCCGCGCGCAGCTCGCGTAAGATCGTCCAGCCGTCGCAGCCCGGCAGCATGACATCCAAGACCGCCAGGTCATACGTCTGCGTTCGCGCGGCATGCAGCCCGTCGCGGCCATTCGCGACGACATCTGCGACGAAGCCATGCTCGCCCAAACCCTTCGTCAGAAAGGCCGCTGTCTTCGGTTCGTCTTCGACAATCAGAATGCGCATGGTTCGGTCTCGGATGCTCACGCATTCTGACGAAGAGCGTCCCGCCTCGCACTCGGTCGGCCCACGCCGCCGTGAAAATGACAAGACTGTCATCCGCTTGTCATTCGGTTGTCATGCGAGACATCTACATTCCTCAGCCACGATCGCTCGTTGATCTCGCCCACTGAGAATGACAGAAGTTTCATGGGCGCGTCATCGTACTGTCAGAGAGTGGGGCTAGATTCCGCCGTCGTTACGGAATCCGTTCTCAAGCCCCAGGAGTTGGTCATGTTCATGCCGAAGAAAACCTCCCGCTCGCACGGCTTCACACTGATTGAGTTGCTGGTGGTCATTGCGATCATCGCGATGTTGATCGCGCTGCTGTTGCCGGCGGTGCAACAAGCTCGCGAGGCCGCGCGACGCAGCCAGTGCCGGAACAACCTCAAACAGATTGGACTCGCGCTCAACAATTACCAGGAGCAGTTTCAAACGCTGCCGCCGGGATACGTCTCGCTGTTCGATGCCGCGAGCAACGACACCGGACCAGGCTGGGGTTGGGCCTCGCGAATGCTGCCACAGTTGGATCAAGCGGCGGCGGCGAAACGGATCAACGTCAACGTCGGCATCGAACAGCCTGCGAACGCGGCCATCCGAGTCACGACGTTTCCGGCCTTCCTTTGCCCATCGGACACCGCGACGCCGACGTGGACCGCGTGGCAACGCAGCCTCACGACCGGAGCCAACATCGCACAGATCGGCGATATCGCGACCTCGAACTATGTCGGCATGTTCGGCACGTCCGAACCGGGCGTCGGCGGCGATGGACTCTTCTTCCGCAACAGCCGCGTGCGCATCGGTGACATCAAAGACGGCACCTCGACGACGCTGGCGGTCGGCGAGCGTTCGCAGAGACTCGGCGAAGCGTCATGGACCGGAGCCGTGTTAAACGCCGTGCTGGTCCCCGACTCCAGCGACGGCATCGGCTACGGCCCGCCCGAACCGGCCTCCAGCATCGTGCTCGGACACGCCGGAGACGGATTCAGCCCCGGCGACCCACGTTCGCACGTCAACCAGTTCTACGCCTTTCACGGCGGGGTGCAGTTCGTCTTCGCGGACGGCCATGTGTCGCTGCTCAATCGTTCGATGAGCTACTCGGTCTATCGCGCTCTCGCAACGCGCGACGGACACGAAACCGTCAGCGGAGAATTTTGATCGTCAGCCGGAACGCGCTAGCGTCCGGTTTCCCCCAATTCGCGAGAACCGGACGCTCGCGCGTTCCGGCTCAGTTGCTTCAAGGTTTCACCTTATCCACCTTCAGGAGTTTCTCATGCCTCGCACGTTGTTGCTCTGCCTGTTCCTGTTCGCCACGTCTGCCGGTTGCGGTGAGATTTTCGACAAGACCGAAATGGTCGAACTCGACAAGGTTCCCGAACCCGTCATGGAAGCCGCCAAGAAAAAACTTCCCGACGTCAAATTCGAGACGGCCTGGACTGAGAAAAACGGGGACAAGATCGCCTACGAAGTTCGCGGCAAAGACAAGAACGGCAAGACTCGCGACGTGAAGGTCTCGCCGAGCGGAGACATTCTGGAAGTCGATTGATGACGACCTGACAAGCATCACTCAGCCGCCACTCGCTCGCCGGAGTGAAACAGTCCCCAAAGATGCGCCAACCCCGCCAGCCATTGAACCGCAGTGACGAGCAGATACACGCGATGCAAGTTGTAGAACCGCTCGGCGTCGTAGACCGACTGTGACTGCGGATCAAGCAGCGCGTCCAACGACCCGTGTAACACCACCAATCCCGCGAGGCAGCCCGCCATCAGCAGCCACGTCGCGATCAACAGGCGTCGGCGTACGGCGGTCAGATTCCACAGCAAAAAAACCAACGTGATCAAGCCGATGCCGTTCAACCAGTGAGTGACTCGTTGCGTCACGAACCCTTGAGCCGTCGTTCCGAACACTTCGGAGCCAATCGGCACGACGACCAGCGAATAAAACGTCAACCCGCCCCACCACAGCGTGAGACTCACCCAGCCAACAAATCTACGGATGCGATGCAACATGGTGAGAGGATACTAACGACGAGATTCGCTCGCTGCGGACAGAACGGAGTTCCTCGTGACCGAGCGATCTGTGCGGCGTTGAGTCACTGTCGCGAGGCGCTCGGTTCCGTGGCTCTGCTGGTTCGGGACTGACCAATTCCTAAACCAGCGACGAGTTCGCGGCAACGCTTGTCGAACGACTACCGGTGTGCGACAAGTTTGCCATGAAACCGACACTCATCGCTCTGGGATTGTTCGTGGTCACCGCCGTGGCCGAGATTTTTGGTTGCTATGCCGTGCTGTTGTGGTGGGCGCACAAACGCGCGGCGTGGTGGGGACTGGCGGCGGTTCTGAGCCTGTCGCTGTTTGCGTGGCTGCTGACGCTGCATCCCACGGCAGCGGGGCGGACCTACGCGGCCTACGGCGGCATCTACATCGCGGCGGCGATGGTCTGGCTGCGATACGTCGATGGCCAACCGCTCGACCGTTGGGACTGGATCGGAGCGGGGCTGTCGGTCATCGGGACGCTGGTGATTGTCATTCCGCATGTCACCGCATCGGGAAAGAACTAAACGCCGTGAGGGACTGCGGACGCTGAAGTTCGCCGAGGAAGGGTTGATCGTCCATGAATGACGAGCGGAAGAATGACCGCGCGCGTTGGCTGAATCGCACTGTGCTGGGGATCGGGCTGGCGAGCCTGCTCAGCGATTGGTCGCACGAAATCGCGACGACGATCATACCGGCGTTTCTGGCGACGATGGGCGCAGCGGCGGCGGCGTGGCTGGGGTTGATCGAAGGGGTCTCGGACGGACTGTCGAGCTTCGCGAAGATGGGGTCGGGGTACTACACCGACCAAATGCGGCGACGCAAACCGATCGCGGTGCTCGGCTATGTGGTGACGGCGGCGGGCACGGCGGCCATCGGACTGTCCACGCAGGCGTGGCATGTGTTGACGTTTCGAGCGACGGCCTGGTTGGGTCGAGGCGTGCGCACGCCGGTACGAAAGGCATTGCTCGCGGCGGCGGTGACACCAGAAACCTACGGGCGAGCGTTCGGGTTTGAACGCATGATGGACACGCTCGGCGCGATCGTCGGTCCCGCGACGGCGACGCTGTTGCTGATGACGTTTCAATTGCCATATCCGACCGTCTTTTGGTTGACGATCATCCCCGGCTTGGCGGCAGCAGGCGTCATCGCGTTCGTGGTTCAAGAGAAGGAGCGGGCGCATGTGCCGTACATTTCGTTCGGCGAGCGGCTGAACGCGCTGCCGAAATCCTTTCGGCATTTCCTGGTCGGAGTGGGACTGTTCGGAGCCGGTGACTTCGCGCATTCGATGCTGATCCTGCTCGCGGTGCAGACGCTCACGCCGGAGCACGGCGCGGGGCGAGCCGCTGCAATCGCCACGGCGCTGTATGTGCTGCACAACATTTTCTACGCGAGCTTTTCCTTCTTCGCTGGTTGGCTCGCCGATCACGTCAACAAGCGCGCGTTGCTGGCCGGCGGCTACGCACTCGCTGCGATGATGGGACTGGTGCTCGTGTTCGTGCCGCTGAACCTGCCGACGCTGGCCGTCGTGTTCGTGATCGGCGGCATCTACGTCGCCATCGAAGAGGCGCTCGAAGATTCGTTGACGGCGGAACTCGTGACACAAGAGCACCACGGCATGGGCTTCGGCGTGCTCGCGACGGTCAACGGCGTCGGCGACTTCCTCAGCAGCCTGATCGTCGGAGTGCTTTGGTCGGCCATCGGCCCGGAAGCCGCCTTCGCGTACAGCTCGGTGTTGTTCGTGACCGGTGCGGCAGTGATCTGGTTCTGGAAATGAAACTCGGTGACTTGCTCGATCGTGCGAGGCTTCGGGAGATGCGAACTCGGCGAAGACAACATTCGGGTTTCACGAGCGGAGGCACAAAAGGCAGCCGTGAATTCATCCAGCGTCGGAGGTGCTAATCATCCTGCCAACCGCACACGGCTGCCCATTCGCATCAGAGAAATCGAGAGCGGATGACTTCTTGGCCTTGTCGGCGGTGACCGGCTTCCGCGGGTTGAGCAATCGCGAATCGAGTTCCGAAAACAGACCACTCAGCCCGACGACGAGTGTCTGCGTCAGGCCGAGCGTCTCAACCTTATTTCAGCATCTTCACCATCTCGTGACATTGCTTGGCGCAGGTGCGGCAAGCCTTGGCGCAAGCGGCCATTTCTTTGTCGTCGGGAAGTTTCTCGCAGGCGACAGCACAATCGTCACAACATTTCGCGCAACATTCCGCGGCATGGGCGGTGAGGTCGCTTTGGCGGGCGCACAACGTCGCGCACATCTTGCAGCAATCCGCGCAGTCCACGCAGAGGTGCATGCACTTGGCATGTTCCTTTTTCCCGTCGGCCACGAGCGACGCGCAGTGATGGAAGCACGAGTCGCACGTCACTTGGCAGTCAGCGCAGGT
>CAMAWN010000123.1 GCA_945861865.1 Candidatus Kuenenia stuttgartensis
CGCCCTCGCCGACGCTTCGGGTTATTTTTGAGCCGATGGCCCTGACTTCCTCCAACCTGCTCGCGTTCGGTTTCTCCAGTCCCGCCTTGCTGGGTTGGTTGGCGTTGGCGGCGGTGCCGGTGTTGATTCACTGGTTGTTCCGTCGCCGGTATCGCGAGGTGACTTGGGCGGCGATGCAGTTCCTGCACGCGGCCGCTCGCAAGCAATCGCGACGAACTCGGCTGGAGCAATTGCTGTTGTTGGCCGCGCGAGTGTTGATCCTGGTACTGATCGTGTTCGCGTTCGCTCGGCCCCGTTGGGTGGATGCCGGCAAAGTCGCGGGCGTCACACCGCCGACGTTGCGAGTGATCGTGCTGGATGCGTCGCTGAGCATGGGACGCAAAGCCGTTGCTGCCGAGGGGAACTCCTCCTCGACGTTGTTCGAAGTAAGCCAGGCGATCGCTCGCGACCTCGTCAAAAAGAGTCCCTCCGGCGATCGTTTCGCGCTGGCACGCATCGCCGGTTCGGAACCACGTGTGCTGATTCGTCAGCCGACGCTCGTGGCTAGCGGCGTGTTGGACGAGATCGATCGGTTGCCGTTGACCTTCGAGCGTGGTGATGTCGCCGAGACGCTGCGGGAGCTCCGCGAAGTGATCGCGTCCAAGCAACCGCACGAGCGTTGCGAGGTCGTCGTGATCTCCGACTTTCAAGGGGACAACTGGAGCGTGGGACAGGATTTCAACCTGCCCCACGAACTGGTGCTCATCGACGTCGGCGCGGCGTTGCCGGACAACGCCGCCGTCATCGGCCTGACCACCGATCCGCCGATCCTCGCGGCCGAGCAACCGATGTCCGTCACCGCCACGCTTCGTAATGCGGGGACCATCCCGCTCACCGCGCGACGAGTTGAGCTCCGTATCGACGAACAACTCGCCGACTCGCAGCGAGTGGATTTGCCGCTCGGCCAAGATGCGACGGTTGAGTTCTCGCTCACCGCACCGGCGTCGGGTGAGCATTTGTTGTCGGTTCGACTCGAAGAAGATTCGCTGCTTGCCGACAACGAACGCTGGCTGCCGCTGAGCGTGCGATCGGAATTGAGCGTGCTGCTGGTCAACGGTCGCCCCTTGGCCCGGCCGCGCGACGCCGCGACGTTTTTCGTCGAGCAAGCGTTGTCCCCCAAGACGACCCACCGCGCGGCAAGCTCGCGCTGGTTGCGAGTGTCTACTGCTCCGGATTCCGAACTGCCGAACGTCGAACTCGACCGGCACGACGTCATTTTCGTCTGCGATGTCGGCACGTTGGCCGAACTGGAAGTCGAACGTCTGCGACGCTTCGCGGAAAACGGCGGCGGAGTGATCGTGTCGCTTGGCCCGACGGTCTCCGTCGAGATGCTCAACGAAATCGCGTTCGGGCCGCGCGGACTGATGTCGCTGCATCTGAATGAAATGGTCACCGGTACGACCGACGACGGCACACCGTCCGCATTCGGTTTCGATCCGGGCGACTTCGCGCATCCGTTGCTGCGTGAGTTTCGCGGCAATCCCGGAGCCGGTTTAGAAACGGCGCTGATCCGGCAATTCGTGCGGGCCGACGTGGCGGACGCATCTCGGGTCCGAGTCGATCCAACCGACGCGAGATGCGTCGGCCACGACGTCGCGCTCCGATTCTCAAGCGGCGATCCGGCAATCGTGACGCAGTCGCTCGGCCGAGGCCGTTGCGTGCTGGTCACGACATCGCTCGACGAGACGTGGGGCGAGTGGGCCATCTGGGCGGCAGGCTTCGTGCCGTTGATTCACGAACTGACCGAGTATGCCGCCACCGGTCGCTCGCAGCCGAGCGAATCACTCGTTGGCGAATTGATCCAGCGCGAAGCTCCAAACGGCTCGACGAACGTCACGCTGACCCCGCCCGATGGAGTCGCAAAAACGCTGACACCGGTCGATCGCGACGGTCGATCACTGATCGTCATCAACGACACACTCCGCCCCGGAAACTACACGCTAGTGAGCGGTGTCACGACCGAGCGATTCGCGATCAACGTCGATCCGCGCGAGTGCGATCCGCAGCGAATCGACCCGCGCGAGTGGACGACTTCGCAACGCATTGAGCAAGGCCACGGGATCGTCGTGCGCGACACGAACTCGCCAATTGCGGCACCAACTGATGACTCGGAACCGGACGCGCATTCGCTGACGATCAACCTCCTCGCCGCAGTGCTAGCCCTCCTGTTAATCGAACAAGCCCTCGCGTGGCGCTTTACCGTGGGAGTCATGTTCGCGATTCTCTCGCTCGCACTGGCCACGTTCTGGACGGCGACGCGATTTCTCTAACCCCTAATCCCTCCCCATGCCTGAAACCATCCGAGCCAGCATCTACGACTTTCCGCAGTACTACGAATTGCTGTTCGGCTCGGACTGGCGCGCGGAGTTCCACTTCCTGCGCGGTTGCTTCGAGCGTCATGCGACTCGCAAAGTTCACAAAATCTTCGAGCCTGCCTGCGGGACTGGTCGGCTGCTGCTGCAATTCGCGAAGGCGGGGAACAAGGTCAGCGGAAATGATCTCAACGAGAAAGCGGTCGCGTACTGCAACGAACGGCTTCGCAAGCACGGCTTCGCCAAAAGCGTGACGGTCGGCGACATGGCCGACTTCCGACTCAAGCAACCGGTCGATGCCGCGTTCAACACGATCAACACGTTTCGGCATCTGCCGACTGAGGAAACGGCCGAGGCACATCTGAAGTGCATGGCGGCGGCACTGGCTCCAGGCGGAATCTACGCCCTCGGCTTGCATCTGCTGCCGACTCGCGGGCCGCACGATGACGAGGAATCTTGGATCGCTCGCCGCGGGCATGTGCAGGTCTGCTCACGAATGTGGTCTAAGCGAGTCGATCGCAGAGGTCGGATGGAGTACCTCGGCATGACGCTCGACATCTGGATGCCGACGAAGCATTTCCGGATCGAAGACGAGATGCACTACCGGACTTACACAGCGGCGCAAATGTCCGACCTGCTGTCGCGAGTCCCCGAACTCGAACACGTCGCGACCTACGACTTCGCTTACGACCTGAAGAAGCCGGTGAAGATCGGGCCGATGACGCAGGATGTCGTGCTGATCCTGCGTCGACGTTCGTAGTCCCGCCTTCAGGCGGCAGGCTTTCTGAAACAGCCGCCTGAAGGCGGAAATACGAACATTTGCTGGGCAGATTGCCTGGCGCTGTGGTTATCAGCCGATGATCATTCTCTGCTTTTGCCGGCAGTTGCTGTTGAACATTCGCGGCAACCGCATCACCGGAGAAGATTTGGCGATCGCCTTCAACCATCAGAAGGTGCAAGACGAAATCCGCACGGTCATCAACTCCAACTTTCAAGGAAACTCGCTGGCCAGGATCGTCTTCCTGGCGACGGTCCTAGTGTTTCACGGACGGCATCCGTTGACGGGAATTCGCGATCTTCCCTCGCAACTCGTGCAGCGCCTGGGGCCAGGCCGGCGCTGCACCGCGGAGTTTCCTGTCACCGTCGCGCCAGCGTCGGGTACCGCCGCCATGCGGTGGTCGCGGCGAGTCAGCATTCGGGTGGTGTGGAACGCGGACTCAATCGGGGTGGTGGTGGCCAGCCAGTGCGCCGTTTGCTCCAGCAAGTGCAATGCTTGGCCGTGGCTTTCACGAAGTGCCGGCTGACCGATGAGCGCTGAATGCCGAAGCCCTCACGAACACTCTCGACGACTGACTCCTTCGTAGTTCCGCGTCGAGACGCCACGCACCCTCTTGGCCAACGCCGAGCGCGGCATCGCCTCGGACGATGGCATCAAGGCGTAGCTCCGTAACTCCACCTCTTCACCCCCACGCCGAGTCGGCCGCACGCGTGGCTCGCCGAGCCACCTTCCGTGACCGGCGAACCCTTGGTGTCTTGCTCGACTCATTTCGTGTCCCGTACGGTCGTCCCATGGTGGTTCCTCCGTTCTGGATTTGAACAACCATCGGGGAACGTAATCCCCGACGGAAGAACCGCCTGCTTCTTCAACTATCTCAGGGACATCCTCCTCGCGTTCGGTGATGACAACAGCCTTGAAGATTGCCTCAACGCCGCCGCCGAACATGAATACCAACGTACGAACTCCGTGATTCGTCAACGACTTGACGGGCAACTGCAACGCTTCGCACAAGCTCCCGGAAAGATGGGGAGTCCATGGAAGCCCACTGATGAATTCCGAAACGCCGGTTTCGTTTGGTTGTCGCTGGATCGGCAGACACCAGAACCAATGTTTTTCGCCTATTCGTCTCTCACCCGGCCTTTGGCCTCTCCCAAAGTGAGAGGGGAAGGATCAGATCACTCTGCCGGTTGGCCGGTGAAGTAATTTGGTTCGTTGCCCGGTTTCCATTTGATGTTGCAGCCGATGCTCGGCCGTTGGCCGTCTTCGATCGTGCGCCCCGCGAGTACCGCGTCGCACGCGGCGCGCAGATGCGAGCCGGTAACCGGGACTCCGTTGGTCGGTCGGCTGTCGTCGAACTGGCCGCGATAGACCAGCTTCTGATGGCCGTCGAACAGGAACAAGTCCGGCGTGCAGGCGGCTCGATAGGCTTTTGCGACCGACTGCGTTTCATCGAACAAGTACGGAAACGCATAGCCGGCCGATTCTGCTTCGACCTTCATTTTGTCGGGGCCATCGGCCGGATACACGACGGCGTCGTTGGAGCTGATGCCAACGATCGCGATCCCTTTGACTTGGTATTCGCGAGCGAACTTCGCGAACTCCGATCGGATGTGAACCACGAACGGACAGTGATTGCAGATGAACGCGACCAGTAGCCCCTTCGAGCCGTTGAACTCTTTGAGCGAGATGACTCGCCCATCGACGTTCGTCAGCGAGAAATCAGGAGCCGCAGTTCCCAGCGGCAACATTGTCGAAGCGGTCTTGACCATGAGAGTTCTCCTTCTGTTTCGACTCGCCAGTGAGTGGCGACTGCTAATAAATAGGTTGACGCGAAAGCAATTGTTTGGACTCGTCTACTTTGGGTGTGGATCGGGATATTTCGCCAGCAGCGGTCCGATGATCTCGATCGGCAAAAATGATTTGAGTTGCTCCGCCGTGTTGCCTCGGCTCAGGCTGGCGATCTGCTTGATGAGACTGCTGGAGATGTGCGAGTATTTTTCGCTGGCCATCAGAAAGACGGTCTCGATGGCCGGGTCGAGCGCTCGGTTGGCGAGCGTCAACGTAAATTCGAGCTCGATATCCGTCAGCGTGCGAACACCGCGCAGCATCACGGCGGCTCCACACTCGCGCACGAAGTTTACGGTCAGCCCCTCGAAACATTTCACCTCGACATTCTTGAGCGGTGCGAGGACTTGTCGGCACATCGATTCGCGCTCGTCTGGGGCGAGCAGCGGCTGCTTGTCCGGATTGAGGCCGATGCCGACCGTCAGCTTGTCGAACAGCGCGGCTCCTCGGCGGATGATGTCGAGATGCCCCAGCGTCAGCGGATCAAAGCTGCCAACGTAAACGGCGTGATGCGGGCTCAACTCGGACATGATCGCCTTTCGTGCGGGACGAGATTTCGAATCAGCTTAGCCAAAGCCACCGCGCCGAGCGAATCTGGCAGCCGATCCGCGGAGCCCGCCTTCACTGCAACCTTGGCAGCCAATCCTCCGATCGCTCGGTTCACTGACGAGACCGCTAAATGCCCATCAGAAAAGAGCTTGAGAGCCGCTCGCCCGCCGAGCGAATCACTCGGCACACTCTTTGCCTTGTGAGGAATCGCATCGTCACTCTGTCATTCGGAGAACAATCATGGCTCTCTTCCGTTGGGGACACAGTTGGGATGCGTTCCATGACTTGGAGCGCGAAGTTGATCGGTTGCTGCAAAGCGTCAACCTGTCACTGTCCTTCCAGGGACTGCGCTTTGGCCGCCAGTACCCGCCGGTCAATTTGTACGAACTGCCGACGGAGTACCTCATCACCGCCGAGTTGCCCGGCGTCAAATCCGAAGAGTTGGAGTTGACCATCGCCAATGGCGTGCTGTCGATGACCGGCCGTCACATCAGTCCCGAAGGTGCTGCCGAGGAACGCTTTCGCCGCCAAGAGCGCCCGCGCGGAGTTTGGCAACGCTCGATCTCGCTCCCCGACCGAGTGAAGTCCGACAACCTCTCGGCCGAGTTCGTCAACGGCATCTTGAAGATTCATCTGCCCAAAGCGGACGAAGTGAAGCCCCGCCAAATCCCGGTCGCGTTCGGTACGTAACGCAACTCAATCCCTCCGAGGCATTCGCCATGAGCAACGAGCTGACTCAAACCGCCAAGAATGGAAACACCCTGGCCCCGCATCCGCCGGTCGAGCGGCATGTGTTCACTCCGCCCATTGACATCTACGAAACCGACAAAGGGCTGATCCTGCGAGCCGACTTGCCCGGTGTGTCGCTCGACACGTTGGAGTTGCAAGTCCAGGACAACAAGCTGACGCTCTTCGGACGCATGGAACAGTCCGTGCCAGACAACGCGCGGCTGCTGCACCAAGAGTATGAGGTTGGCGACTTCTTGCGATCGTTTATTCTCAGCGATGAAGTCGATCACCAACACATCGCCGCGAAGCTCATCAACGGCGTGCTGGAAGTCGTCCTGCCCAAAGCCGACAAACCGGAACCCCGCCGCATTCAAGTGCAGACGACGTAGCCTCGAACGTAGCCGTCACGCGGAGCATGACGGCTACGTTCATTCGCCGTTGAGCACGCTCAGGTGCAGCGCGACGCAGTCCGCCAGCGCGGTGACGTTGTAGCCCCCTTCCAACAGGCTCACGACTTTTCCGCGGCAATGCTCTTTCGCGACGCCGAGCACCAGCTTGCTGAGCGTCGCGAAGTCTTCGGTCTCCAAGCCGAGCGAGCCGATCGGATCTTGAGCGTGCGCATCGAAACCCGCGCTGATCAGCACCAATTCTGGCCGGCAGCGCTTCGCGGCGTCGATCAACATCGTCTCGAACCGCGCGAGGTACTCGCGTCGTGCCGTGCCAAATTTCACCGGCAAATTGAAGATTGCCCCCAAGCCCTTGCCTTTGCCGGTTTCGGCGGCGTCGCCGGTGCCGGGATAAAACGGCGAGCGATGTGCCGAGAAGAAATGAATCTCGCCGTCCTCGTAGAAAATGTCCTGCGTGCCGTTACCGTGATGCACGTCCCAATCGACGATCAGCACGCGCCGCAGTCCGTGCGTCTGAGCTTGCCGCGCGGCGATCGCCACGTTGTTGAACAAGCAAAAACCCATCGGATCGTTCGCGAGCGCGTGATGTCCCGGAGGTCGGATCAGGCACAACGCTCGGCGATGCTTGGCGTCTGTTTTCAAAACCTGGTCGACGGCGGCGCAGGCTGTGCCGGCAGCTCTTTCCGCGACCTCGAACGAATGTCGGCTGCACACGGTGTCGGCCTCGATCCGCCCACCGCCGTCTTTGCAGAAGCGTTCGACTCGACCGATGTGCCCGGCTGAGTGGACTCGCTGAAGTTGCTCGCGCGACGCGACGGCGATCTCTCCCTTCGCGCAGGCTTGATCGAGCTTTTGTACGGCCAGTTTGGCGGTGATGCTGCGAAGCCGCTCTGGTTTTTCCGGATGCTGGCCGGTGTCGTGTTCGAGAAAAATTGGGTCGGTGAAGAGGAGTGTCATCGCGGCCTCGTCGTAGCACAGGCGGCTCGCCTGTGATTCTTGTGCGACAGGCGAATCGCCTGTCACTACGTTGGGCGGGGATTGTGGCAAACTCGTCGCTGCTCGACCACGTTTCGGGGACGGCTATAATCCTCCGCCGTTGTTCGTTTGAATCCGAAATTCTCTATCCCGTCGAGAGTCTCATGCAGATTGTGCAGTACGGTCATCCCGTTTTACGTTGGAAGGCGAAGCCGATCCAGTCGATCAACGACGAGCTTCGCTCCGTTGTGCGCGAGATGTTCGACCTGATGTACTCGGCCAAAGGGATCGGTCTCGCGGCCAATCAAGTTGGGTTGCCACTGCGGTTCTTCATCGTCAACGTGACGGCCGACCCGGAAGAGAAGGACGAGGAGATTGTGTTTCTCAACCCGCGCATCCGCCGACGCAAGGGGACCATGACTGGCGAAGAAGGTTGCCTCAGTCTGCCGGGCCTGTACGCCAACGTGGACCGATCCGAGGAGATTGTCGTCGAGGCGTTTGATCTCGACGGCGAAGGTTTTGAGATGGACCTCGACGATTTGCCGGCTCGCGTTGTGCAGCACGAGACCGATCATCTCGACGGCGTGCTGTTTGTCGATCGGCTCACGCCGGATGATCGGCTGAAAGTGGAGCCGCGGCTGCTTGGCTTCGAGTCGGACTTCCGCAAACAACAATCGACCGGACAGTTCCCGCCCGACGACGAAATCAAACGGCAGCTGAAGTCGTTGGAAAAGGGATTGGTGGCCAAGTAGTTGGCGTGCCAGTTGAGGAGACTCTCGTGACGTTACGGATCGCGATGTTGGGGACCGGATCGTTCGCGCTGCCGACGTTTCAGGGTTTGCTCGATTCGCGGCACTCGATCGTTGGACTCGTGACACAGCCGGATCGAACCGGAACGGGTCATCATCAGCATCGCAATCCGCTGAAGGAGTTGGCACTCGCTCGCGAGTTGCCCGTGTTTCAGCCGGTGAAAGCAAGTGCTCCCGAATCGCTCGATGTGTTGGCCAGTTGGCAGGCAGACCTGTTCGTCGTCGCGGCCTACGGGCAAATCCTCTCGACCAAGTTGCTGAGCTTGCCGAGGCTCGGTGCGATCAACGTGCATGCGTCGATCCTGCCCAAGCATCGGGGTGCGTCGCCGATTCAGCACGCGGTTTGGATCGGCGATTCCGAGACCGGCATCACGATCTTTCAGATCGTTCGCGAATTGGATGCCGGCCCAGTGCTGGCCATCGAGCGGACTCCGATCGGGCCGGACGAAACATCGGGCAAGTTGGAAGAGCGACTCGCCGCATTCGCAGTGTCGGTGCTAATGCGCGCTGTCGAGCAGCTTGATGCCGGCACCGCAACTCCGCAATCGCAGGATCATTCACAAGCCTCGTACGCGCGGCGGCTCAGCAAATCGGATGGTGAGATTGACTGGACGCGCACTGCGGCCGAGATCGCTTGCCATGTACGAGCGATGCAACCATGGCCCAAAGCGTTCTCGCATTGGCTTCGAACGGATCATCCGCCGCTGCGAGTCATCGTCCCGCAGGTGAGCGTGGTTGCCGACTCGACGACTGCTGCTTGTGGCACGGTGTTGCCGTCGCCTGCGGGGCAATTGCTGGTGAAGTCTGGCCAGGATGCCGTCTCGTTGGAATCGCTTCAGCCAGAGGGGAAGCGTCCGATGACCGCCGCCGACTTCCTGCGCGGCTATCCGGTCCAGCCAGGCCAGCGATTTGGCGATGGATAATCTCTGACTTCGAGCCGCGCGCTGCCATTTCGCGTGAACCGAGACGCTTCTAATTGCTGGTCTCGGATGACGGCGGCATACTCCGATGGCTTCCGGGAACGGTCCCTGATCACTTCGGCCGAGTTGTCGTTTCGGCCTGGACCGTGAGCCGGCGGTTTTTCATGGTGAGGCATGACACCAGACATCTTGCAATCCGGCGATCTCGGTGGGCAGTGCGCGGTTGTTCGCTACATCATGGTGGTGGACGACGACGACGAGTCAGCGCGCGAAACGAAATCGGTTCTGGATCATGCCGGCTTTGAAGCCAAGATTTTCAAGGACGGCGGTCAGGTGCATGGCAGTCTCACGCTGGATCGTCCGGACTTGGTGCTGCTGACGTTGATCTTGCCCGGCGAGAGCGGCTTTGAGATCTGTGAACACTTGAAGAAACAGGACCGTTTTCTCCCGGTCGTGATTTACTCCGAGATCGAATTAGAAGCCGCACAAAACCTGGCATCGAAACTGGGAGCCGACGGCTACATCACACGGCCCTGCGAGCCGAAAACTCTCGTCACAACGATCCGCGAAGTGGCCAAAGTCGTTTGGGATCGACAAGCCGACGAACGAGAAGGGAAAGAAAAGGGCGAGATTCGATTTCGTTGCAAATGCGGACATCGCATGAAAGAGAAGCTGGAATACCGCGGCAAGATCGTGACTTGCTCGCAATGTCAGACGATGGTGCAAGTCCCCGAACGCAGCGTGCATCCGATGATCGTCAAGCTGGCAGACGCCGCGACTGCCACCGCCCTGAACGATCCGATGCGGTTTCTGTCCGTCAAATGCCAGCATTGCGAGACGTTTTACAAACTCTTCTCGGCGGATCTCGAAAAAGCTCGCACTTGCCCGAAGTGTCAGAAGCGACAAGTCGGTGCGCTGTCGATCATCGGCGCGCCGCTCTCGCGAGCGGCACTCGCCAGTTCGTTGCGAGTGCTCCGCATTCTGACGGGAAAACTGAAGGGCAAGAAGTTGATGTTGCCCGATTACGAGATCACGCTTGGCAGCGACCGTTCCTGCCAACTCAAACAGACGGGCGAGGGCATCGCTTCCAAACATTGCACGCTCAAGCCGACCCCGCTGGGGATCCTCATCAATGACCTCGGCAGTCAAGCCGGCACGTTCATCGACAACGAACGCATCACCGGAGAAGTTCTGCTCGAACCCGGCGGCTTGCTCAAAGTCGGTTCGATGACCTTCCGACTGGTCGGACAAAATCGCGATGTCAACTCCACGACCTTTTACAATCCGAAGCAAGCGAAAGTTCAGGAAGAGGCCGACCGCCAAGGAGTCGCACTCTTCCTCTCGGACAAGCCCACCGCCGACGAAGCGGCCGACGTCATCCAAGCCCATTGGGACATCGTCCGCAAGAAGGCGGCCATGCAGAATGAAGCGGATGCATCCGATGAGTAAACCCGGTTTCGATGGTCCGCTGATCCGGCTCAGCGACTGCTGCTGGAAGATTCCCAAGTCGTACAAGCCCGGCATGCTCGTCGATGGCTTGATCTACGCCAGCGACGAACTGATTGACCAGGTTCGCCACGATCAGGCCCCCGAACAAGTCGCCAACGTCGCGACGCTACCGGGCATTCAAGTCGCCAGCCTCGCGATGCCCGACATCCATTGGGGTTACGGTTTCACGATTGGCGGCGTGTGCGCGACCGATCCCGATCAGGGCGGCGTCATCTCGCCCGGAGGTGTCGGGTACGACATCAACTGCGGCGTACGATTGCTCCGCACGAGTTTGACGCATGACGACGTCAAACCGCATCTGACTCGGCTGATCGACGAGCTGTTCAAAAACGTGCCGACCGGTGTCGGTCGCTCCGGCAAGTACCACTTCAACATGACCGAATTGCGCGAGCTGATGGGTGAGGGGGTCGGCTACCTGCAACGCCGCGGCCTCGCGACCGAGGCGGACATCGAGAACACCGAAGCTCGTGGCCGAATCGACGGAGCCGAACCGGGCAATGTCTCGGATCGAGCGATCCAACGCGGTGCGAGTCAGTGCGGCACGCTCGGTTCCGGTAACCATTTCATGGAGGTGCAGATCGTCGAGTCGATCTTCGATGAACAAGCCGCTGACGTGCTGGGCCTGAAAAAGGACCAAGTCTGCGTGATGATTCATTCCGGCTCACGCGGCCTGGGTTATCAAGTCTGCGACGATGCGCTCCTGCATCTGCGTGGCGTCCCGGAGAAATACGGCATCGCGCTTCCGGATCGGCAACTCGCATGCGCTCCGGTGCTCAGCCCCGAAGGGCAGCACTACCTCGGTGCGATGCGCGCCGCCGCAAACTTTGGATTCTGCAATCGACAATTGCTGACCTGGCAGGCTCGCGAAGTGTTCGAGTTGGTCTTCAACCGCCCGTGGCAAGAGTTGCAGATGAGCCTGATGTACGACGTTGCTCACAACATCGCCAAGTTTGAAGAGCACACCATCGGTCGCGAGCAACGCAAAGTCTGGGTGCATCGCAAAGGTGCGACTCGCGCGTTTCCGCCCGGTCATCCCGAAATCCCAACGCACTATCGAGCGGTCGGGCAGCCGGTCCTCATCCCCGGCGACATGGGCCGCGCGAGTTGGGTGCTCGTCGGTCAGCAGGGCAGCATGGATCAAACCTTTGGCACGACCTGTCACGGAGCCGGCCGAGTCCTCAGTCGCACGAAAGCCGTCGCGCTCTCGAAGGGACGACGCATCGACCAGGAACTGCTCAGCCGAGGAGTCATCGCCCGCGCTCAAAGTTGGAAGGGTCTCGCGGAGGAGCAACCCGATGCCTACAAAGATGTGAACATGGTCGTGGATGTCGTCCATCGAGCCGGCTTGTCGAAGAAAGTCGCACGCATGAAACCGATCGGCGTCATCAAGGGATGAACCGCGATAAGAGCCATCCGAACAAAAAAACAGGCCCGTTCGCACGAGCCTGGGTGATTCGGATTCTTGTGGTGCGGGCGTCTCGCCTGCATCAGCGGCAACAGCTTGGAGCCGCTCCGCAGCACGTCGGAACTGTTGAAATAGGAACGATGGGCAAATCCTGCAGGTTCGCGTGCCCGGTCAGAAAATGGCCAGAATCGGCACAACCTCAGTCTGGAGTGCGCCGCCGGTGACATGCACTTCGCTCTGCGGATCGACGAAGACGTTGATTTCCGAACGCACTCCGAACTCCGGTAAGTAGATGCCCGGTTCGACGGAAAAACAGGTTCGGGGCAGGATCAGTCGCTCCTCGTGAGTTTCAAGGTTGTCCATGTTGGCGCCGTTGCCGTGGACATCCTGTCCGATGCTGTGCCCCGTGCGATGCACGAACTTGTCGCCGTAGCCGGCGGCGACGATGACGGTTCGGCAGGCGTTGTCGACTTCCCAACCTTGCAGCGGTCGCTTGGCCGCGAACGCCGACTTCACGCAGGCGATCGCTGCATCACGAGCCTTCGCCACGATGGCAAACACTTCCGCGATGCGTTGCGGGACAGTTTCGCCGACAAACCCGGTGCGGGTCAGATCGCTGTAAACCGATCGCGGTTGATCGAGCTTGCCCCACAGGTCGATCAGCACGAAGTCCTCTTTCCGAATCGTCGTGTTCGCACCGGTGCCGGTCTCGTAGTGTGGATCGCCGGAGTTCGGCCCGACACCGACGATCGGCGGGTGATACGTCGTCACACCATGCCTGGCGAAGTGATCCATGACGACATCGCGTACCGCGAGTTCATTTGTCTCGCCGCGCGATCGCACTTCGTCGGCGATGAACTTCCAGGCGACACCGTACGCGCTGTCGGTGACTTTCTCGGCCGCGAAGTGCGAACGGATCTGGTCGTCGTCCCAAGCCGCCTCGAAGAGCTGAATCAGATCGCCCGACGAGGCGACTTCGAGACCCAGCGATCGGACAACCTCAACCAATCCGGCATCGACGCGGGAAACATACGGGTTGCCGTTTCGGGGCGAGTACTCCATCGCGATTCGCTTCATGCCGCCAAGCAGTTGTGCGACTCCGGCTTCGAGTTCTTGCCACTTCAGGTAGACCGTCTTCGATCCGGGCAGATGATCGAGAGCACCAGTCTCGATGCGATGCACCAGCCGCAGCGGTTCACCGTGGGCCGGTACGCAGTAAAACCACCGCCGCGATGTGACCGGCAGCTCTCCCAGATCGAGCACTCGTCGAGCCAGCATGTTGCTGCCTCGGAAGTCGTACAGCAGCCAGCCATCAAATCCGAATTGCCGCAACGCCTGCTGCACCGCATCCAACGCAAACATCTCGACCCCCGTTGTTGAAATCGTCGGGCGTGTTTCCAACGTGCCAATGCCGCACGCGACTCACGGCTCGACTCAGAATTTCCGCTCGACATCTTTGACGATTGCCGGATCACGATCGCGGAGCTTGTCGAGATTCTTGCGAGCCTGCAACTTCGCCTCGGCCGACTTGGACTTCGAGGCGGCCACAAAATAACCCGCGATCGCCTGCCGCGTGTGGCGATCGTCGAAGTCTTTTGCTCCGTACAGCGACATCAGGCGATCCTGGAGGGACCAGTCTTCCCAGCGAGCGAGGTCGGTGATCGCCAGATCCGCGATTTCCGGGTGGTTGAGGCAGAGCCGCATTGACTGTCGCAAGCGTTCGCGCGGGATGCGGTCGCCACCGTCGCTCCACATGACTCGCAGAGCCGCCATGATCGAGGACAATTCGTTCGGGTGTGTCGACTGCGGACGCAGTTTGAGCTTGTCGAGGATGTCGAGCCCATCCGTCTTCGTCAGCAGGAGATACCCGAAGGTGATGCCGTCGAGGCCCAACGGATAATCCGAGGGCGGGGTTTCAATTTTGGATCGCAGGAGTTCCGCGTCTTCCGCCGTTCCGCAGAGGCCCAGCATCATGCCGTACAGGCCGAGCCGATGCGGGACGGTTCGCTCGTCGCTCAACCAGATGCGAAGTTTCTTTCGCGACAGCTTCGAGGAGATCGCGGCCACGTCCAAGTACGGCACGACTGCGAATTCGGCCATCGCGTCCATCGCGACGACGGTGTCCTGCGATTCGAGGTATTCCAAGAAGAACTCCAGTCGTTTCGCCACGGGATCATCTGCCGCCGGCGATTTCCGCAGGTAACGCTCGGATTCGTCGGAGAGCGGCACCGGAGACTCCCAAGTGATCTCGTCCTCCTTGCGGCCGAAGAGCAGGCATCGCTGACCTCGCACGCCGTTCAATTCGCGCGGCAGGGTGATTGAGTCTCCCTTGAGAAACGTCAGCTTTCCTTCCGGCCCGCGCAGCCGCTCAATGGTTCGGAAACGAGTGTTCCCACCGAAGCCGTTCTTGCCGGGAGTGGATTCGAGAAACTCCGCGATCACGGAGACATCGTTCTTTATCAGCCGCTCGCTCAGCCGAGTCTGCGGAGGCCCACAAAACGGACAGGCCTGCGCATCTCGCATGGGCCAGCCAGTCAGCAGCAGAAAAAGAACGCAGACGTAAAGTGGACGTTCCCTCATGGCCAACTCGCGTCTCACTGCAAGAAGAAGAATCGTTCCGCTTCTTTGACCGTCTTCGGATCAGTCTCGCGGAGTTTTTCGAGGTTGGCACGTGCTTGCAGCGCGGAGGCGGGGAGTTCATCCGGCTTCGACTTGGTCACGGTTGGGTCGTCCTTCTTTGTCTCGTCGACTTTTGGCGGTTGGACCTTCGCGGCAGTGAGCAGATAGCGGACGATGGCACGCTTGATCGACGGGATCGAGTACTCGCCCTGGCCGTAAAGATTCATCAGCCGCTGTTGCACGGACCAGTCTTCCCAGCGAGCGAGGTCGGCGACGACGAGGTCCGCGAGTTCCGGGCGATCGAGCAGCTCGCGCATCGACTGTCGCAAGCGTTCCTTGCTGACGCGGCCGTTGCCGTAGGTCCACATGAACCGCAACGCTTGCATCGCGGCGTAGGTCTCGCTGAACGGAGCCTTCTTGTCGCGGAGCTTGCTCCTGTCAATCGTTTCCATTCCCTTTTCACCAGTCAGCAGCAAGTAGCCGGAGATCAAGCCGTCGATGCCCAATCGAAAATCTTGGACCTGTTCTTCGATCTTCTTTTCCATCATTTTTGCATCGTCGTCGTTGCCGCACAGACCGAGCAGCAAGCCGTACAAGCCCATCCGCGTGGGTGAGGTTTCTTTGTTGGTGATCCACTTGGCGATTTTGGCCCGATCCATCTTGTCCTTGATTTTGACGATGTCCTCGTAGGGTGCGTTCGCGAACTCGCCATAGGCGTCGTTCGAGACGAGCTGGTCAGAGAACTCCAAGAACTTCAAGAAGTACTCCAGCCGTTTGCCCGTTGGCGATTCGGGGGACGGAGCCTGCACGATGTATTGGTAGGTCACCTCGGTGACTTCCAGCGGGCTGGACCAGTCGATCTCTTTGTCCTTCGTTCCGAACAGCAGAAAGAGGTCATCCTTCTTGCCGGCTCGGTAGCGCGGCACGGTCAGCTTGTCGTTTTCTTTCAGCGACTCCTTCGGCCCGCGTGCGACTTGGACGATCGAATACGTGGTGGTGCCGGCGGACTTCTCCGTCGGAGTTTTCCCATCGACCCACTTCACCAGCACGGCGGCATCCGCCTGAGTCAACTGCTCGCTGAGCGTCAGCGACGGTGCCGAGCAGAACGGACAGCAGAAATATGTGGTCTTCGTGTGCTTCTCCGCACGAGCAACTTGCGGCAAGAGCAGCGCGGCTGCGACGAGAACGATCAGCAGGCGAGATTTCATGGCGAGGCTCCAAATTATTTTTCAATGACAACCGCGTCTTCCAGTTCGTACATCGCGGTGTATTTCTCGATCTCCGACTTGATGTGGAGGATACCGACGACATCGAAAGGACGGCCTTCAATGTAGTGAGTGGTCACTCCCTTGCGCATGAAGGTGTCGAACAGATCGTATTCTTTCGGCTTGCGTCCGAAGCAGCAGATTTGATTGTCGCGGGCCAGGACGAACCCACGAATGTCGGTGGCTTGGTACGGCGGAAACATGAAGCCGCGAATTCGGATGCGTTTGCCGTCGAGTTCTTTCAGCCACTTCGGCAACCGTTCGGGAGCATCCGCCGGCACCGGGTCGAGGTTCATCACCTTGAGCAGATCGACGTCATCAAAGCTGACTCGAATTGCGCTCTCCGGACCTTCGACTTTGAACGTGCGGGTCTCATCAGCCGTGACCGTCGTGGGTGCGGCGGCCGCCTCGGTGGGCACTGCCGGCTTCTCTTCGGGCGACTTCGAGGATTCGGTCTCCACGATTACGGTATCGCTGGCGGAAACCGGGACGACCTCTGAAGGTGTTGCCTTTACTGCCGGGGATTCGGGAATCTCACCGGCGGCTCCGAGCGTGACGGTCGAATTCGACGCTTTCCCTTCGGAGTGTCCGCAGCCCGCCGCCAGCGTCACCGAAGTCATCGCCAACAGCATCGCAGCCATTCGGGGACCGAGCGTCATCATCAGGCTCCGGGATTCGATTCCATTCAGTACGACTCAGTACGACGTTTTGGCCGGGCCAAAGTGCATCGCTTCCAATTCAAATGCGGGTTCCAGGTTGCCGGATCGTCGCAAATCACGCAACCTGAAAACGCCCGCGACCGAAACCATGTGGTCGCTGTACCGCGCGGTCTGGCCGTCAGCCATCTTGACTTTAATCATATCGGTCAGCTTGGGTTGACCTCCAAAACAGCATTGGCCGTTGTCTCGACAAAGAATGAACGACGAGATGCCATCCGGCCGCCCTTCCGGATACATGTAGCCCTTCAAGAAGAGCGGCTTGCCTGCCAAAGCGGCGATGTCGGGATGAGCTCGCCCTTCGCCGTCTTCGGCAACAAATCCCTTCTTCGAGATGTCCGCTCCGAAACTGATTCGCTGATACCCTTCAGGCACTTCGGTTTGATACCAGTAGATGTGCAGAGCCGTGCTGCTCACGAGCAGGGCCGCCGAGATCGTCACACCCAGTATGGCGATTTTGCGTCCGCCGAGATCCCCTTCAGCTCGCTGGATTTGGCGCAGGCCGATGAATCCCAGAACCAGGCCGAACACGGCGAAGACGAGGCCCAGCGGACTGAGAAGTCCCGACAACGCACAGACACCCAACAGCGCGGAAACCGGAGCCAGCGGCGGAATCGGCTTGTAGCCAAACTCATCGAAGCCCGGCTCGCTCGAGGCGGGGCGGACGCCGGAAGGTTCCAATTGATCGAGAGTTTGAGACATCAGGCACCTCGCGGCGAAAGAATCGTGGACGGGAATCGCTGCCCAGTACGTCCGCTCGCCGAAAAACGACGGAAACGGCCAACCATGATACCACTCCGCCGGGTTGTGGCCACTCCCGACCGGTTCCGCATCGCTCACCGTCCGCTGATCAGGCCGGTAATATCGCATAGGTTGGGCACTCCTGCCCAAGGATTGTGTGCGCTGGGTGAAGAGTGCGGGACAGGTTCCTGAAAATCAGGCCGCAGGCCTGGGGATTGGCGGTTGGGCATTTTCCGCCGCGAGCAGTCGATTCACTTTTTTCAAAGACGGAACGCGGCGGAAAATGCCCGCCGCCGCCGCAAAAGTCTTTTGGCCCTCGGACGATCCTCTCTCGGTCAGGCGGCCGACGTCTCGAAGTCTGTCGGCGCGACGTCGCCCAATGACGAATGCAGACGCTGACGGCTGTCAAACAAACACTTCGATGGACTCGAACAGGCTCGCGCGAGCTTCCGTCCGAGTTTCATCAACTTCGTGATGCACCAACTCCTTCTTCAACGTCGCGAAGAAGCTCTCGGCCGGTGCGTTGTCCCAGCAGTCGCCGCGACGGCTCATGCTGCAGGCGATCCCGTGAGTCGTCAGCGGCGGCGGCTCGATCAACACGCTCTGGCTGCAGATCATCGCCGACGTTTTCGGTGTCTCCGTTGCGAAGCCACAAAACGCCGACGAGGCCGCGACGCGCGGAGCCGCGTACCTCGCGCTGCTGATGGCTCGCCGTGAAGCGGGCGACAAGATCGAACTCGCAGAGTTGCTGTCGCCGTACGTCGAACTCACCGATCGCGTCGAACCGAACGCCGAACACACCAAGCTCTACAAAAAGCTGCTGCCGAAGTTCGCGAAGTCGCTCGGCCGCCTGACGCCGTTGTATGCGTAGCCATCCGCCGCGGCGGACCAGAACGTGGGATTCGCGCCCGTTGGCCCACGTTCTGGCGAGCGTGGCTACGGGTGCAGGAGTGCTGCGCATGTCCGACGTCCGCACGATTCGCGTCTTCATCGCCTCGCCGGGTGATTTGGCGGTGGAGCGGGCGGCGTTCCAGCAGGT
>CAMAWN010000124.1 GCA_945861865.1 Candidatus Kuenenia stuttgartensis
GAGATCAGCTCGCGAATCGCGATCTCGCGATTCTGATACAGCGAGTGCGACAGCAAATGCAGCAGTTGCTTGATCTCGGCCTGAAACGTGAATTCTTGGGGAGCGGTCTCGGTCATGGGGCGTCTTTCGGAGGATGGGCACTCTTGCCCGTTTTTTTGGAGATGCGAAGAGAACGGGCAAGAGTGCCCAGCCTCCGTCTCGCGACTTGCGCGAGGGGCAGACAAGTTGCAAAGTCACCGTCCAATTTTCAAGAGGGCACAGAAGAGTCGCGAATTCACCGGAAACTTTGCCGATCACACGGAACTTGCCGATTTGGTATCACCGGTCGACGGACGAGTCGCGGGAGCGGATTGTCGCCCGTTGACTTCGAGAATCTTCGCTTGAACAATGGCAGCCCTTGAGATTCCCCGCGCCCAGCCGCCGCTGGCTGGACCGTGATTCGCCTTCCAAAATTGGGTGTTCGATGACTCCGCGATTCCTCACCGCTCTGCCCGTTTACAACGAGCAATCGCATCTGTCCGAGGTGCTCGCAACTGTGCGGCAGTTCGCGCAGAACATTCTGGTCGTGGACGACGGCAGCACGGATTCGACGTCCGAACTCTTGCGACGAGAGTCCAACATTCAAGTCGTCACGCACTCGCCGAATCGCGGTTACGGAGCGGCTTTGAAGTCCGCATTCGATTTCGCGGTGGAGCACAACTACGACGTGCTCGTGACCATCGACTGCGATGGCCAGCACGAACCACGATTGATTCCGGAATTGGTTACGCGAGTTTTTGAGGACGCCGCGCGGCCAGCGGACATCGTCTCTGGCAGTCGATACCTGCAAATCTTTGAGGGGGACAGCCGGCCTCCAGAAGAGCGACGCCGCATCAACCATTCGATCACGGAACTCATCAACGAACGCTTGAACCTGCAACTAACCGACGCCTTCTGCGGTTTCAAGGCGTATCGAGTCGATGCTCTGCCTCGGCTGAACATCACCGAACTCGGTTACGCGATGCCGCTACAACTTTGGGTGCAAGCAGTGCAAGCCGGCTTCCGAATGATCGAGCATCCCGTTCCGCTGATTTATCTCGACGAGTCCCGTTCGTTCGGCGGCTCGCTGGACGATGCGAACCGCCGCTTGGCGTACTATCGCGAGGTTCTCGACCGCGAGTTATCCGCCAGTCGCGAGTGTTCGTCACTGGCGTTGTGCCCCGGCGCGTCGAGCTAATTTGTAGTGTGGGCGGACCGCCTGCGCTACAAACAGAGGAGTCTTCGCCGTGACGCCGCTGGAACCGAGTTGGGGACGGCGTCGCCTGCGTGCTCCGCGCGAAGAGGGGGAGATGCTGGCCATCCCGCCTCTGCCCGATATGCCGGCCGTCGTCGCAAAGAACTGCGAACAGATCGCGACGTGGGATGCACAAGTCCTCGGCAAGCCGCTGACCGAGCTGCGCCGTTTGGCTCGCGATGAAGTGTTGATGGCGGCCAAGCGTTTCACACAACAGCCCGACGCATCAGCGAGGGGTTGCGACGCCCCATCGCTGATGCGTCGGGTTGGTGAGGACTGTCCGCTGATCGTCAGTGGCCATCAGCCGGAATTGTTTCATCCTGGCGTCTGGGCCAAAAACTTCGTGCTCGATCAACTGGCGAAAGCAACCGGCGGGATCGGTTTGCATTTGATCGTGGACAACGATGCCGTCTCTTCGACACGCATCGCGGTCCCCGTCGGTTCGCGCGAAGCACCACGCATCGAGTCCATCCCGTTTGATGCTGACGCCGGTTCGGTCCCGTGGGAGGAAGCAACTCTTCGTGACGAGACGCTCTTTCGCACGTTCGCCGACCGAGTCTCCGCCGCGCTCGCGTGTTGGCCGCTTGAGCCAATGCTGTCCGAAATTTGGCCGGCCGCAATTGAGCGACTGCCAACGGTGGAGCAAGCGGCTCGCGTGCCTCCGCCCCGCTTGTCCGATCTGCTGACCATCGTTCGCCACGAGGCCGAACGCCGCCTGGGACTCAACAATCTTGAACTTCCAATCAGCCAGCTTTGCGAGACGGAATCCTTCGCGTGGTTCGTGTGCAGCTTGTTGAGCGACCCTCAACAGACGCACGCGATCTACAACGAAGTCGTCGCCGAGTACCGCCGCGTCAATCGAGTTCGCAATCGGCAACATCCGGTCTCCGATCTCAGTTCTCGAGTGGGCGACACGGACGGCGGCTGGCTGGAGTCTCCATTCTGGATTTGGCGAGCGAGTGACTCGCGTCGTGGCCGGCTGTTTGTCCGAGTGACCTCCTCCGAGTTGCAGCTCGCGAACGGAGAAACGGTCATCGGGTCATTGCCCCGACCCGCTGCCGGCTCGGCCGAGTCCACCGTCGCACAACTGCGAGTGTTGTCGTCACGCGGTTGGAAATTTCGTCCGCGAGCGCTCACGAACACGCTGTTCGCGCGAGTCTTCCTCGCCGACGCCTTTTTGCACGGCATCGGCGGAGCCAAGTACGACGAGATGACCGACCGGTTGATCGCCCGGCTCTTCGGCGTGGCACCGCCAAGCTATCTGACCGTGACGGCCACTCATCGCCTGCCGCTCGGCGGTTGGAACGTCACGTCGTCTGACGTCGCCGCCCTCAAACATCGCCTCTGGGACTTCGACCACACCCCCGAACGCCATCTCTCAGTTGACGTCATCCCATCCCTTCTCCCTCCGGGAGAAGGTGACCGAAGGCCGGATAAGGGCCGAGCGGCGAGTGACGTTCCATCGCGGAATCCGCTCGATGCCGACTCACCGTCTGTGCGATTGACGTCAATCGTGGAACGGCTCCCTCACCCTAGCCCTCTTCCAAGGGGAGAGGGGACCGGAGTGATTGCCTCCGAAATCGCCGCGCTATTGGCCGAGAAGCAACGCTTGATCGCCGAGCAACACGCTCAAGACGCACTCGACCGCCACGATCCTCGCCTGGAAAACAATCAACGCCGCCGTCGCTTGCGAACGATCAGCCAACACCTCGCCGAACTCTGCCGCGCGACTCGCGCGACACTCACGGCCAAACGACAAGTCGCCGAAGTTCAACTCGCCGCCAACGCAGTCCTGCAATGCCGCGAACTTTCGTTCTGCCTGTTCCCGGTAGAACGCCTCCGATTTCAGGCACCAGCCAGCAACCAGGAATCGTGACGACCAAACTCAACCGTTGCCGCCTAACGACCATAATCACCGGGTTGCGGTCAATGACCGACAGCTTCTGGTCCTTATCTGGTGCATCCCTTGCAGGTCCATCGGTGTTATCCCAGAAGCACCAAGTCGGCACGTTCGCGGCAGCCGTCGGCCAGGATCTCCAGTGAGTTGAGTCGGTCATTCGTCAGCGCGCGATGACGAGCATCTTCCACTGTCTGCGAGATGCCACACGCCACATGTCGCAACGTCAGACGCTCGGTCGCCACGTCGAGTTCGCAGTCGAGAAAGACGCGCAGATCGAACAGACGCTCCAACCGCCATTCGCGCATCAGGATGTAAATGCCCTCGACGATAATCAGCGGCACCGAGGGCGTGACTCGAATCATATCGGGCTTCGGATCCTTTCCCGCATGATCGAAGGTGGGAAACAATCCCGATCGAGTTTGTTTCAGTCGTTCCAAATCCGCGCGACAGCTCGCCGAATCAAACGTGAATTGAGCACCGCGACGTCGCATCCCCTCGGCATCAAGATGGCACCGAGGCCGATGGTAGCCGTCCATCGGCACCACCACGGCGTCAGGGCGGTGGCTCTTGAGCACATCGCACAGCGTCGTCTTGCCGGAACCGGGGATGCCGGCAATCGCGATCAAATAAGCGTCGGGGCGTTTCCGTAGCGCATCGAGAATGGCCTCCGCGCGAATCGTGGCGGCGGCCACTGGATCGGACAGGCTGGTCGCCTCAGCGAGGGCCATTCGACACTCCTCCCAGCCACTGGCCATGCCGAATCTTGTCGAGCAGCACCGCTCCGAGAATCACGCCGCCCAGGACAACCTTCTGCGTGTAGCTTTCGACGTTCGTCAGGTTCATTCCATTTTGGATGACGGCGATCGTGAAGGCTCCGATCAGCGTGCCGAACATTTTTCCTTCGCCGCCACTGAGGCTAGTCCCGCCAACGACAACCGCCGCGATGACATACAGTTCGTACATATTGCCGTAGGTCGCCGAGCCGCTTTTGAGCTGCGACGCCATGATCACTCCGCCGAGTCCCGCCAGCAGAGCGCTCGCGATGTACGCGAACATCAGCACCCGCCACACCGGCACGCCGGACAACCGCGCCGCCTCGCGATTGCCGCCGACCGCGTACAAATGCCGGCCGAGCCGCATCCGCGACATCAGCACATGCGCGGCTCCGTACAGAATCAGCATCAGCAACACGGCGTTCGGGATTTTCCACAACCCTTCGCCTCGGCCGAGCCACACGAAGGAATCGGGGAGCTGATAGATCGACTGACCCGCCGCCAGGAGGTACGCCAGTCCGCTCCCCACCAGCATCATGGCCAGCGTCACGATGAAGGGCGGGATGCCGAAGACCGTGATCATCCCGCCGGAAAACGCTCCGATCAGTGCGCAGATCAGGACGGCTGCGATCCCGGCCAGCGTCATGCCGAATACCGACGATTGCTCCGCTCCGGCATAATCGCGGATGAACCGCGCGGCCAGCACGGCCGACAACGCGATCAAGCTGCCGACCGAAAGGTCGATCCCGCCGGTGATGATCACCATCGTCATCCCGATCGCGATGATCGCGATCACTGCGATCTGATTGGCGATGTTGACGAGGTTCTCCGACTTCAAAAAGTTCGGCCACTTCTCGGTCCGTGGCTGCACCAACTGCGGATCGAGAAGCATCGGGAAGTCCGCCTTCAAATCCGCGAAGACCAGCCACGCCGCCGCCGCACGCGTGCCGGCGATCGCGTCGAGCGACTTGCTTTCCGCCACGATTTTCAGGAGCGCCGCGCGAGCATCCTTCGGTTCCCCTTTCACGACGCCCAGCACTTTGGCACCGCTCGCCGAAAGGGCCGCTTCGAGCTTCGATGCGAACAACGCCTCATCCGCTTGATCGCGAGCCACAATCAACACACGCGGAGTCTTGCCGAACTTCACCTCAATCTCCGCCGCGACTTGCCGAGCCGCCACTTCACCGGTCGGAGATTGCTCGCTGTAGGTCGCGACGCTGAAGAACGCACACAGCAACGCCAGCACGAAGATCATGCCGTAGTCAGTCAGCAATCGGGACAGTGTGCGAGTCATGGGCATCCTGAGTTTACGCGATGGCGAGCTTCATAATCTGTTCCTGCGTCGCCGTGCGAGCGTCCGCGATCTCGCCAGTCACGCGGCCTTCGTGCAACACCAGAATTCGGTCGGCCATGCCCAGCACCTCCGGCAATTCAGAACTGATCATGAGGATCGCCTTCCCCTGCGCGGCCAACTCGTTCATCAGCAGGTAAATCTCGTACTTCGCGCCCACGTCGATGCCGCGCGTCGGCTCGTCGAAGATCAGCACATCGCAATTGCGAGCCAGCCATTTCGCCAGCACGACCTTTTGCTGATTCCCTCCCGACAGAGTGCCCGCTCGCTGCTCGGCACTGGAGGCTTTGATCCGCAGCGTCGCGACGTACCGCGCGTATTCGTCTCGTTCGCGGCGCAGTTTGACGAAGCCTCCGCGAGACAGCCAATTCAAATTCGGCAGCCCGAAGTTCTCACGCACCGCATGCCCCAGCACGAGTCCTTGCAGCTTGCGATCCTCGGTGAGCAACCCGATGCCGGCGGCAATCGCATCTCGCGGCGAGCGAATCGCCAGCAAGCGGCCGTCGAGCCGAATCTCTCCCGCGTCGCGCGGGTCGGCACCGAAGATCAACCGCACCGTCTCCGTTCGACCAGCTCCGACCAATCCGGTCAGAGCCACGATCTCACCGCGCCGCACCGAAAGGGACACGTCACGCACCGCGCGACCGCGCCGCAGACCAGTGACCTCCAGTCTCGGCGGGCCAATCGTCGTCGCACGCTTCGGAAACTCATCGCTCAATTCGCGGCCGACCATCAGCTCGATCAACTCTTGCCGAGTGACTTGTGCAATCGGCCGCTCGCCAACATTCAGGCCGTCGCGCAGCACCGTCACTCGGTCGGCCACCGTGAAGATTTCATCGAGCCGATGACTGATGTAAACGACGCCGATCCCTTGTCGCTTCAGCTCCTCGATGATCGCGAATAATCGGCCGACCTCGTGCGACGTGAGCGCGGCGCTCGGTTCGTCCATGACGATGATGCGGGCTTGAAACGCGAGTGCCTTCGCAATCTCGACGAGCTGTTGCTGCGCCGTCGTCAGCCGCCGGCACGGAGCGTCGAGATCGACTTCCACTCCGAGACGCTGAAACAGCTCGGCCGCTTGCCGCCGTTCCTGGGTTTGCGCGACGAAACCCGCACGAGTCGGCTCTTGTCCCAGAAAAATGTTCTCGCACGCCGTCAGGCCGGGGACGAGATTGAACTCTTGATAGATGACCGCCACTCCGGCACGGCGCGAGTCCTGCGGAGACGCGAAATGTTGCGCGACGCCGTCGATCGCGATCGTACCCGCATCGGCTCGAAACGCGCCGCCGAGCACCTTCATCAGCGTGCTTTTTCCGGCTCCGTTCTCACCCAGTAACGCCAACACTTCGCCAGTCTTCAGGGAGAAGTTCACACCGCACAGCGCCTGTACTCCGGGGAACGATTTGACGATCCCACGCATTTCCAGCAGCGGCGCGAGCGGCGGCGGAGATGACGGCGCGGAAGCGGTCATAGTCCCAGCGCCTGTTCCAATGCTCGTCGCATCACCGACCCATCCGGCTCGATGCCGGTCCAATACTGCACGCCGACAATCCCTTGATTGACCAACATTCCCAGGCCGTCGAGCGCCGAGCAGCCACGCTCGGCCGCGTCGCGAATGAAACGAGTGCGCGGCGGATTGCCGATCACGTCCGCAACCACCATCCCGGGCTTCAACGAACTGACCTCCAAACTCAGCCGTGCGTTCGCGTCGTACAGTCCAATCGACGTCGCGTTAATCACGACATCGGTTCCGGTGGGAATTGCATAGTCTCCGTTCCACACGACCAACTCGGCACTGAGTTTCAACTTGCCGCGCAGCAGTTCGACCAATTCGCGACCGCGCGATTCAGAGCGATTCACGACGGTGATCTGACGAACGCCGGACAGTCCCAACTCGACGGCAATCGCTCTCGCTGCACCGCCGGCTCCGAATAGCACGACTGATTTTCCACGCGGGTCAGTCACCGACGTCAGCGATTTGAGAAAACCTTTGCCGTCGGTGTTCTCGCCGATCAATTGGTCCCCGCGACGGACAACGCAGTTGACGGCTCCCATCACCGCGGCCGATTCCCCAAGTCCGTCGAGATGCGAAATCACCGTGACCTTGTGCGGCAGACTGCAATTGAACCCGCGAAACCCCATCGCGCGAGCACCTCGCACGGCCGCGCCCAAATCATCGGGCGTCACCTCCATGTTGATGTACTGCCAGTGCAAACCGTGGTGAGCAAACGCCGCCTCGATCATCGCCACCGTCGGATTCCCCGCAGCTCCCTGCGACATCGAGCCAACCAGTTCATGCAAGAAGGTCTGTGAGTCGCTCATGACGATCATTTCTGAGAACGGGAATCTTTCGTAGCCGTGATTACTTGAGTTCCGGGTCCGCTTCGGCGTCCGCTTTGCGATACAGGCTGGTCGGGATCAGCATCTGCGGTGGGAGTTCTTCTCCCTTCGAGTGCTTCACGATCGCGGCGACGATTTCGACTCCCATCTTGTCGGGAAACTGAATCGGGTCGGCGTAGATCTTCCCTTCCTTGATGGCTTGCTTTCCTTCCGGCTGGCCGTCGAAGCCGACGATCAACACTTGATCCGCCTTGCCGGCTTTCTCCAGAGCGGCTCGCGCGCCGAGCGCGGCGGGATCGTTGATCGCGAAGATGCCTCGCAGATCGGCGTGAGCTTGCAGCGAATCTTCGGCGGCTTTGTAACCCATGTCCTTCGCTCCGCCGCTTTCGAGTTCGGTCACGAGTTCAATCTTCGAGGCGGCCGACTTGTTGTGTTCGTCGATGACCTCGCGAAAACCCTTCACGCGGAGCAAACAGGATTCCGCCTGTTTGAAGTGCAGGATCGCGACCTTGCCGCCCGCTTCGCCGAGTGCCTCGATCATCGCGTGCCCCGCCTCCTTGCCGCCGCCGTAGTTGTCGGTCGCGACCTGCGTGGCGATCTTCACACCCGGTTCGTTGCAGGGAATGTCGACCGTGAAGACCGGAATCCCTGCGGCATTCGCCTCTTGAATGACGGGGATGATCGACTTCGAATCGCACGGGCTGAGCACGATCGCGCTCACCTTCTTGACGATGAAGTCCTTGATCTGATTACTCTGCTTGGCGACGTCCTTGTCGGCACTGACCACGATCGTTTCGTAGCCGAGCTTCTTTCCCTCGGACGTGATGCTGTCGCCGATGACCTTGAAGAACGGGTTGTCGAGCGTCAGCAGGGAGACGCCGATTGTTCCCTTCGTTGTTGTCGCTGACGTGGCCACCGGCGACTGCGAGCCTGACGGCTTGACGGCTTCGTCCGCCTTGCCGCATCCCAGCGAGCAGAGCAATGTGCTCGCGAGCAGAAACCAAAGTGTGTTTTTCATGGTTGTTCTCGTTTGAGGTTTCGGGGGCAGGGTCGAACACCCGATCCCTGATTACAGCTTTCCGGTTTTCAAAAACTCGTGTCGGACTGGCGCGGTCACGCGCTGGCCAGTCGTTGAGACAAACGTGACTTGCCCCGGCGCGAACTCGAGCGTCTTGACCATCTCGAAGCCATCGGGAATTTTGACCGCGCCTTGGATGTAATTCACCGTCGTCGGTTGCGAGGCCTTCAGTTCGAGGGAGGTGGCGATCCCCTCTTTGCTCAGAATGTTCTCGCGAGTGGAAGCTGCCAAGCCGTCGGCAAAATGTGCCGTCACATCTTCGAGTCCGAGGCAATTGTTGCGTCCGTTCCAGGGATGCCCGTGGCGTCCACGGTTCTCGATCCAGAACACCGTGCTGCTCAACACGGCCGGGTCTTTCAGGGAAAACCACAGATATCCGGCTTCGGAAAACGTGGCGGTCATCCAAGCGGGGCCGTGCGTTTTCTCCCACGGTTCATTCACGAGCTGAATCAAATCGGCATAACCTTGCCGCGCCGGTAACTTGGTGAGATCCGCATCCGGCTCCCCTTTCCAAGCCACCGGAACTTTGGTCAGCGTCGTCCACTTCACGCCCGGAAGCAGCGATTGATACTCCCGCTGCTTCGGATCGCCGAATGTGCCGGGGTACGTCATGCCGAATCGAAATGGACTGGCCGCGAGCCGTACAGTTCCCTCTTTGTCGGGCATCGCGAGCGTCGCGTGATGTCCGAGCGGCACGCGGCCCGCAAAGCCGTCAATCGTGTGCCGCGAATAAATCACGTTCTGAGCCTCGATCAGCGAGAGTTCCTTGGTCACTCGGCCGCGACGCACCTGCGTGTCAATCGACATCGTCAGCGTAGTCACGTCGCCCGCCTTCTTCGTGCCGACGTGCTTCCATTTCGAGCCGACGATCTCGCCATGCGGCGGATGCTTTTCACCGGCGACCTCGTCGGAATTTCCTCCGAACGGCATACAGAAGAAGTCGCCTCGCAACGGTACCAACACCGGAGCTGGCATGGCCGTCGGCTTCTCGTCCTGCCACGGGCTGACGTAGTAAGGTCGCACCGGCTTGTCCGAGTCGCGGAAGAACGTGACCGGAGCCATGTGCCCGCCCAACTCGGTGACAGCCAACTCCACTTGTTTCGTCGAGACGACATAGCTCGGCTGCGCATGAATCGTGCGCACGTTTGCGTCATCGGCGAAGCAATTGGTCGTGGCGAACACAATCAACAGTGTGAAAACATGGTGGTGCGTCAGCAGCAACTTCATGGAGGGTCTCCTTGGTGCAACGGGCAGAAGGATTAAGAATTCAGGGCCTTGAGAGGATGTTCATTTTGCCAACGAACGGATTCATTCCCGCGAATCAGCTGGCTATCGCTGAGACGATGACTCTGAGGCGATGCAGAACAGATGCTTTTCGCCGCGGATGAGAATGCGGTTCGCGGCCGGGACGGGGGAGCCGATGACGGACTCGGCCATATCGTTCTCGGACAACAATTCAAATTTGTCGTTGGCCACGCTGGCGACAAACACGGTTCCATCTTCGCGCGGTGCGAACAGCTTGTCTCCGGCGATCAGCGGCGATGCGTAGAAGTTCGACCGGCTTTTTGGGAATGTTCCCACCCAAATCGTCTTGCCGGTGACGGGGTCAATGCTCTCGATTTCACCTTTATCACCGACCAGAATCACTCGGCCTTTGTAAGCGACTGGAGTTGGGACGAACGTGCCGACATCGTCTCGCTTCCAGATATGATTGGTCTGCGTGACGTCGCCACTTCCCGTCAGCCGAATCCCATGTAGGCGCGGAATTCCTCGATCGTTGCGACCGTAGGCGATCACCACCATGTCCCCCACGATCACTGGCGTCGCGATCGCCGGCCACAACTTGTTGGCGTCCGGATTGAAGTTGCCGCAAGACCAAGAAACCTGCCCATCGATCGCGTTGTGAATCGTGAGATGTTCGGCTCCCCAAACCAGGATCGACTCCTTCCCCTGGTGTTGAATGACCAACGGGGTTGAGTAGCCGTGATCGCATTCCGTCGGCGTTTTGAAATTGCGAGCGACCTTCCAAACCATCTCGCCACTGACCTTGTCGAACGCGGCCAGCCACGACTCGCCCTGATGCATGCGCACCATGATGACGTACTTCTCGGTCAGCACGGGCGACGTGCCATGATCCCAAAACAAAGTGTCTTTCCCGAATCGCTCCACGAGGTCGGTCTTCCAACGGAGCTTTCCATCGAGTTCCACCGCCGCGAACGTGCCGCTCTTGAAGAAGACGAAGACAGCCTTTCCATCGGTGACCGGCGACGCATTACTTCCCGAACCGTTGCGATGCTTGCCCGCGTTCTCCTGGCCGAAGACCGTCCGCCATTTCTCAGTGCCGCTGGAGTCGTAGCACAGGAGTGCGTCATTCCCATCGGCTGGGGATGTCAGATAGATCTTTTCGTTGAGCAAGATCGGCGTTGAGCACCCCTTGCCCGGCAACGGAGTCCGCCAGAGATACTTGTCCGCGCCGAAACTCACGGGGTAGCTTCCCTGTTCGATGCTCCCATTTCCCAGCGGCCCGCGCCACGAGCGCCAGTCCGTGGCATCCGCAGCCAACCCCCATCGTGCCGCAAAGAAAACCAACCCAGCCGTAGCAAGCAGAACTTTGTTTGGCATCGTTGTCGAAATCCTTTGAAACGCGTGTGAGGCGACGGCCACAAAGCCTACGCCAGAATCTCCGTGGCGACGTTGCCGTACACATCGGTCAGGCGGAAGTCGCGGCCGCCGTAGTTGAATGTCAGGCGTTCGTGATCCAGGCCCAGCAGGTGCAGGATCGTGGCGTGCCAGTCGTGGATGTGCAGAGGTTTTTCGACCGCTTCGTAACCGAACTCGTCGGTGGCTCCGTAGGCGAGACCGGCTTTAACGCCGCCGCCGGCCATCCAGATGGAATAGCCCTTGTTGTTGTGATCGCGGCCGTTGCCGCTTTGAGCGTATGGCGTGCGGCCGAACTCGCCGGCCCAGACGACGAGCGTGTCGTGCAGCAGGCCGCGTTGTTTCAGATCGGTCAGCAGCGCGGCGATGGGGCGGTCGGTGGCGAGACAACTCTTCGTCAGTTCGTCCTTGAGCAGGAAGTGATGGTCCCAGCCGACCGGTGCGGTGATCTCGATGAACCGCACGCCCGCTTCGGCCAGTCGCCGAGCGAGGATGCACTGTCGCCCAAACCGATCCGTCGGCAGGCCCGAACCGACGCCGTAGAGTTTGAAGGTCGACTCGGATTCGGATCGCAGGTCGAGCACATCGGGGACTTCGTCCTGCATCCGAAACGCCAACTCGAACGATTCAATGGCCCCTTCGATTTCCGGGTGATGCACGTCCCGTTCGAGTTTGTGCCGATTGAGATTTCGCACAAGATCAAGTTGCGCACGCTGCTGCTCACGCGAGAGGTTTTTGTTTTCGATGTTCTTCAGCGGCGGCCCCGGCTCTTGGTCCTTGCGAAGAATCGCGGCGTAGAACGCGGGAATCTGGTTCGTGCCAACTCGCGTCCCTTGGCTGATCGCGGGCAAGAATCCGCTGCCATAGTTTCTCGCACCGCCATTGTCCGACGGTGGATTGATCGTGACGAAGCCCGGCAGGTTCGTGTTCTCGGTGCCGAGACCGTACAGCGTCCATGCTCCCACCGACGGCCGCACGAACTGAAAGCTGCCGCAGTGCATTTGCAAAAACGCCTGCGAGTGATTCGGCAGATCGGTCTGCATACTGTTGATGACGCACAACTCATCGGCTTGCTTGCCGAGCTCTGGAAAGACTTCTGACATCCACAATCCTGACGCACCGCGCTGAGCAAACCGAAACGGTGAACCGAGCAGCTTGGCTCCGCCCCGCCCGCGACCGATCGGCGACGGCGACCCCGATTGCTGATTCAGCGCCGGCTTGTAATCCAGCAGGTCCACATGCGAAGGCCCACCATTCATGCAGAGGAAGATCACTCGCTTGGCCCGCACGGGAAAATGTGTCGCCTGCGGAGCCTGGCCGCCGTCACGAGCGACTGCCGCCTCGTGAGCCAACCCGGCGAAGGCCAAATACCCGAACCCAGAAGCGCACGATTTCAAAACGTGCCGCCGAGAGATGAGCGATGTCGAGCGAGAGTCAGAATGTGGAGTTTTCATGGCGATTAGATTTGATTGTTGGCTTGGTCGTTCGGACGACTACGTCCAAACGAACGGTAGATCGGACGTGGGCGCCCGGTCTACGAAATACTAATCCAAATTCCTGAACTCCGCCGTGGCTAGCAGGGCTTGGCAGTAGCTGGCGAGGAGTTTTCGATATTGCGGATCGTTGTCGTTGTTGACTTGGTTCTGATCGAAGAACGCGGCGGCGAGCTTCGATTCTTCGGCGTCGGGAGCACGGCTGAAGCAGAGCACGAAGGCGTGGCGGAGTCGTTGCTCGTGGCTGTCGGCTTCGCGCTGCACGCGATCGGCGAGAGCGGTCGCTCGCGATTGCACGAAGGAGCTGTTCATCAAATAGAGAGCTTGGACTGGGACGTTCGTCGTTTCGCGGTCGCCAGTAACGAGGCTCGGTTCGGCGAAGTCGAACAAGTCCAGCACGTCGGGCAAGCGGTCGCGCAGCACGGGGAGATACACCGAACGATGTTTTGAGCCATCGAGGTCGGCGGGGATGTTTGGATCGAGACCGATCAGCGAGATCGGTCGATCACCGATCATCGTGCCGACGAGCGACCCGACCGGCCGCGCGGTGTCGAGTTCTCCGGCGACGACGAGCATCGCGTCACGAATCGCTTCGGCATCGAGTCGGCGTTTGGACGCTCGCCAGAGCAAACGGTTTTCGGGATCGGTGCGGAAGGCGTCTTCGCGGTACACCGACGATTGGCGATAGGTGCGTGACAACACGATCTCGCGGACCAGCTTCTTGATCGACCAGCCATCGGCCAGGAATCGCACGGCCAACGTATCGAGCAGTTCGGGATGACTCGGCCGCTCGCCGCTGAAACCAAAATTGTCCATCGTGCGGACGAGGCCCGCTCCGAGCAGGTGCCGCCACACGCGGTTCGTCATCACGCGTGCGGTCAGCGGATGATCGCGATGCGTCAACCACTGCGCGAACTCCAATCGGCCGCTTTGTCGAAAGGGAACTCGTGGCGAGCCGGCAATCTCGATGACGCGTGGGAAGCCGCGCGGGATTCGCTGGCCCGGTTTGTTGATCTCGCCCCGTTCGAGCAACGGCGAGTTGACGATTCTCTGCTGGTCCTGCACGCCCATCGCCAGCGGCAATGCTTGGCCCGACTCGTCCACTTTTTTTAATTGCCCTTCGATGCCACCCGACGTCCAGAAGATGCGGAGCGCGTCGCGAATTGAAAACTCTTTCTCGGCATCACCGCCGCTCCGGCGAGCTTTCATCGCGGCGGCCAGGCGGTCTTGCTGTTCCGTCTTGAGAGACGCGAGTTGAGTCTTCAATTGATCGACCCGTTGCTTGCCGATGCTCGGATGCAGAATTGGTGCGTCCGCGCCGAGCGGCAGCACCAGCGGATCGCCGCCGATGCGATTCGACGGCGAGACCGCCGTGCCGAAGTACGTCTTCGTACTCGCGAAGACGCCGGACAGTGCGTAGTAGTCCTGCATCGAGAACGGGTCGAACTTGTGGTCGTGACATCGAGCACACGCGACCGAACTGGCCATGACCGCTCGCATCACCGTGTCGAGCTGCTCGTCCGCGATGTCAGCCGCGAACTGCAACGGGTTCATCTCGTCGAGATTCTTCGGCCCGATCGCCAGGAAGCCAGTGGCGATCAGCAGCCGCGCCCGTTCGGCATCGTTGTCATACGGCAGCAAGTCCCCGGCGATTTGCTCGATGAGGAAGCGATCGAACGGCAGGTCGGCGTTCACCGCGTCGAGGACGTAATCGCGATATCGCCACGCATACGGGAACGAGATGTTCGCCTCCTTGCCGCTCGATTCCGCGAAGCGAGCGACGTCCAACCAATGCCGCCCCCAGCGTTCACCAAACTGCGGTGACGCGAGCAACGCATCCGTCTCGGCCGCCAGCGCCGCGTCGAGCCCTTCGGTTTCGATCCGCTTTTGAAACGCGGAGATCGCGTCCGACGGCGGCGGCAACCCGACCAAATCAAAATGCAGTCGCCGCAGCAACGTTGCTGGCTCAGCATCGGGCGACGGACTGAGTCCGCTTTCGTTCAACTTCGCGAGGATGAAATGATCCAGCTCGCGCTTCGCCCAATCGGCGGTCTTCGTCGTCGGAGCAGTGTGAGCCGTCGGTTTCTGATAGGCCCAGAACTTTCTTCCCGCTTCGATCGTGACTGGCGGAGCCGCTGCATTCGCGGTGTCCTCTTCGCGCGGGTCGGCGGCTCCCGAATGGATCCAAGTTTTGAAGTCGTTGATGACCGACTCCGGCAGACGCTCTTTCTTCGGCGGCATCTTGAGATCGGGATCGGTGTGCGAGATCGCCGTCAGCAGCACACTCATCCGCGAGTCACCCGGCACGACCGCAGCCCCGCGATCACCGCCGATTCGAATCGCGTTCCGCGAATCAAGCCGCAAGCCGCCTTCCGATTTTCCGGCCTTCGCGGAGTGGCACTGATAGCAATGCTGCACCAGCACTGGCCGAATCTTCGACTCGAAGAACGCGGTTGCCTCTGAAGACTCAGCGGCCATTGCTGGCGAGCCACTCGTCATCAGCAGCGCTCCGACGATCAACCACGCAATGCAGCTTCGGGCGACTCGCGGCATAGCGATCAATCCTTGCGAGCGGGTTCCTGGAAGTACCGATCGGCGAACTGCAGGAACGTCGGCCAGTTGGGACCGGCGGTGTGGCCTCCGTTATGTTGACGGAAGGCGATCGCTCCGTCGATGAGAGCGGTCTCTTGCGGTGGGAATTCGGCGGTTCCGAGATCGGATTGGCCAAGCAGTTTGTAAACCGGGCCGGCACCGACACCGGCGAGGAACATCCCTTTGGCATCGATCCATCCGCCTTCGACTTGTTGTGAGCCGACGCTGATGAACACGGGGCGCGGGGCACACAGCGCGACCAACTCGTGCGAGTCCACCGGCAAGTCATCCCACGTCAGCGGCCCGGCGTATTTCAGGAAATTGCCCGCCATCCAATGGTACTCGCCCGAACTGGCGACGTTCTCGACCAGCTCGCCGAAGTTGCGGCGATGCAGTTTGGCTCCCCCTTCGCCGGAGGAGGCGATGAAGCCGATTGCGAATCGTTCGTCGTAGGCCAGCGTGACGATGGCTGCCTTGCCGTAGCGAGACAAGCCCTCAATGCCGACTCGCTTCGGGTCCACCGACTTGTCGGTCTCGAAATAGTCGAGCGCGCGGCTGGCTCCCCAGGCCCACGCTCGCAGCGCACCCCAGTCGTCCACTTTGCGAGGCTGCCCTTGGTTGCACAGGCCAATGATGCCGCGTGTCAGACCCGCGCCGTTGTCCGCCTGAATGCTGTTGGGGACGATGATGGCGTAGCCCCAGCCTTTGGCGATCAACTGCTCTTGCCAGGTCGGACCACGCGGTCCCGGAGGGCCGAATCCTCGACCACCGAATCCGCCGAAGCCGAATTCCAAGATGACCGGCACTGGTCTTTTCGCATCGGTCGGAGTCGTCAGCGTCAGTTGGAGATCGACCGTGATCAACGGGTACGCCGAGTTGTCCACATGACCAACCAGCTTCTTGGTGACGACCGGCGTGTCGCCGACTTTCTGCTCGCTCGTCTCCGTAACCTTCCACTTCACGGACGGAGTGACCTTCGGCACGCGGCCGTAAATCTCGCGGTCAAAGTCTTCAATGAGTTCGGGGCGTCGCCGAGTCTTCCAAGCCTCAGCCGTCGTGACTTTGTCGCCGCTCTTCAGCAACAGCGGATCGGGAAGTTTGAGGTCTGGATTGACCTTTGATTCATCGTAGTTGGCTGCGTTCGGAGCTTTGGGATCGTTGCCGTTGGCTCCGCGACGAAGCTCCTTGATGCCCAGCAAATCCAACAGCCGCTTGTGATCGGCTTGAGTGGTCAGCTCAACCGGCGGCTTCGGCTCGCCACGCTCGGACTGCTTGGTTTCACTCGGTTTGTCCTCGGCTGGAATCGCAAACGGGCACGCCAAAATCGAGAACCAGACCAGCCATCGGATCGTCTCGCGGGGGACAGTGTTGAGCATTTCAGAGCTTTCCGAAAAGTCGTGTTTGAGTGGAAGCGATGAATGACAGGAGTCACAGTCACGAGACCAACTCCAGGACCGCCGGATGAGCCGGCAACTCCATCGGACAAGAGCCGTGATCGGCTGGCGTTTTCAATCCGAGTCATCAACCGCCGATGGCTCCGTGAGTATTCACGAACAGCGAATACAGCGACGTACTGCCGCACATGAAGAGGCGATTGCGGTGGCGACCGCCGAAGCACAGGTTCGCGCAGCGTTCCGGGAGATCGATGCGGCCGATGAGTTTGCCTTGCGGATGGAAGATGGAAACTCCGTCAAGCCCTGCTTTGCCCATTCCCCACCCGACCCACAGGTTGCCGTCCACATCGACTCGCAGTCCGTCGGGAGTTCCGTCCGGTTCGGCGGTGATCAGCGTGCGGCCGTTGGATAACTCGGTGCCGTTTTTGAGGACGTCATAGCCCCGGATCACGCGCGGCGAGACGCCGGCCTCGACGATGTAGAGCTGCGATTCCTCCGGCGAAAACGCGAGTCCGTTGGGGCGATCGATGTCGCCCGCCACGACCGTCAACTTCTTGGAGTTGGGATCCCAGCGATAGACGTTGGTCGGCAGTTGCGGCTTCGCGATTTGCCCTTCGTAAAAGCCGAGGATGCCGAACGGCGGATCGGTGAACCAGAGCGAACCATCGGACTTGCACACGACATCGTTCGGGGAATTGAGTGGCTTGCCGTCGAACTGATCGGCGATGACGGTCATTGAGCCGTCGTACTCGGTGCGTGTGACTCGCCGCGACTCATGCTCGCAGGTCACGAGTCGCCCTTGCCGATCGCGCGTGTTGCCATTCGAGTTGTGCGACGGCTTGCGAAAGACGCTGACGGCTCCAGTTTCTTCCTCCCACTTCATGATCCGGTTGTTTGGGATGTCGCTCCACAACAGGAATCTCCCATCGCCAAACCAAACCGGTCCTTCGCTCCAGCGCAGGCCGGTCGCGATGCGTTCGACCTTGGCCAAGTTCAGCCGATACTTTGTGAAGCTCGGATCGATGATCTTGATCCGCGGATCGGGATAGCGTTGGCTCGGCTCCCAGTCGGCCCTGCTCCGAGACGTCAAAGCGAGCGCCGAAAATACGCTGCTGGCGAGGAAGGTTCTGCGGTGCATGGTCATGTTCCGTGGCTTTGGGAGAATCCCGATCAAATCGAGGTCGAAGAGCTGTGGCTGTCAGCCCGAAGCCATCCAACTGACTACTGCCGCTCGCACGGACCGCTCGCACCCCGCGATGCGTTTGGTGAGGCCTGCACCGACTTCCACAAAATCCTTGCCGCAAAATGCGAACCGGTCAGTCCGTGGCCGCAGGCTTCTCACGCAGAATGTCTTGATAGACCTCCTTGAGGGACACAAACGGACCCTCTTTGTCTGTGGCCACCTCATCCGAAGGGTTTACTTTCTTGGTTTT
>CAMAWN010000125.1 GCA_945861865.1 Candidatus Kuenenia stuttgartensis
GTGATCTTCGCCGCCCGAATCGACAGGTTTTTGATGACGAACTCCGCACCTGCGGCGGCATCGCTGGCGTCGGCTTGGATGTTGAGTTTTAGGAGGTCGCTGGTGCCGACGGGGCGATGGGTCACCAACCGAAAATCGTCGGAGCCAGCATCGGCGATGAAGTAGTACAGGACGGGGCCTCGGCGTTGCAGGCGGAGGCGGGCGGATTCGGGGAAGTCGGTCAGTTGCTCGGCGGAGTAGAGGTACTGCTTGTGCGGCGAGATCATCATCCACATCGCGGCCGTCACTTTCGCGCCCGATCCGCCCCAGCGTCGATTCTCGAAGCCGGTTTCGTAGGAACCGTCGAGTTGCACTTTGAAACTCAGTCCCGATCCCCAGAACTCTTTGGCCAAGATCGTTTTCAACCCGGAGTATTCGACGGTGGCGATGAAGTCTCCGCTGATGCGCAGTTGCGGATGGATGCCGGCGACCTGTGGTTTCGTCTCTCCGGTGCGGAGCTGAAATTGCAAACCGGCATCGGTCGGCAGCAGATGCTTGGCGGCGACATTGGCATCCCAGAAGAAGTTGAATTCCTTCGGATCGAACCGGGACTTCGTGAAGTCCCAACTCATCGAGTCGGGCAACTCGGCATCGGGAATCGCCGCGAACTTCTGCGGGCCGACGGCGAGATCTTGTTGCTCAATGCTGGGGAGTGTCTTCGGCCAGTCGCCTCGGTAGCGGACGTTGCGAACTCGGACGTTCGATTCGTTGGCGTAGTGGAACAGACCGAAGTGCCGCAGGTTGGTCGGCTCGATGTCGCGAGTGAAGACGATGTCGCCGTTGAGTTCGATCGTCAGCGTGTCTCCCTTCGTGCGGAACTTGATCGAGTTCCAATCGCGCGGCTTGAGCGGCAGCGGCTTCACCTCACTAACCCGACGCGCAAGCGAGGGCGAGCGCTCCGAACGACTCCCTTCTTCAGGAACGGGATCAGCCGGGCTGCCATTCGCGGGTTTTGTGGAGCGTTCGCCCTCGCTCGCGCGTCGGGTTAGTGTGGGCGGATCGACGTTGTCCGCCGTCAGGCCCGTGCGGTCCCAGCGGCCGTCGGTGAGCCAGTGGATCTTCACGCCGTCCGGTTCCAGCAGGCAGACCATGCGATCGAGCGCCGGATGCACGAGCGTCTTCCCCTTCATCGTCCGCTTCGGAGCGTTCGCTCCGAGATACGACAAGCGGTCGCTGGCCGGAGCGGCGAGTTTCACTTCCGGGTCGTAATAAAATTCGTACGAAACCTCCCCGTCTTCGAGCATCGGGCGGTGATAGCGGATGATGTTCTCGACCTTCCGCCGATCGCGGCTGGGATTCGCATCAAGCGTCTGCGGCGAGGTCAGCACCACTTCATCCAGCTCCCACGCGAACGGCGATTGTCCCAGGCCGATGCCGTAGTAATCGGTCATCCAACCTTTGAGCCCGGTCGGCGCAAGCAAGTCGAGTTCATCGGGAATCTCCGGCTTGCCGGTGATGACGAGATCGCGCACGGATCGCGACGAGTGCCCCGCCAATCCGACCACGGCCAGCCAGGGATCGGGCTGTTCCGGCAAGTCCGTTTCGTAGAGCTTTTGGCCGTTGACGAAGCTCGTGTAGCGGCCGTCCTTCACGACGATCTTGTAGTCATGCCAAGACAGAACTCGCGGAGCAATCGGCGCGGGAGTCGGCACGAAAGCGATCGGCGTTCGCGCGTGAACGACGGACGTTTGCGTGTGCGAGTAAACCAGCGTGTTCGCGACGCCCGCCGCCATCAGCATCGACTCGCGGTAGTCGAGGTCCGACAGACGGCAGCGAACTTCGTAGTTGCCGCGCAGCGGAGATTGAAAATACGCACCGTCGAAGTCATGCCCGCCACGCTCCGCCATTTCACCGGCGATGACATCGAACGACGCAATCGGGTAACCGCTGCCGCGCGTTTGAGCGCTCGTCTGCGACACCGTCCGCCACTGCTTCGTCTTCGGCTGCGTGCCGAACTCTTCGGAAGCCCCGCCGTGCATCAAGTAATGCACCTGCCCGTGTAGCTGCCGCACGAAGCGAGCGAACTCCGGCTTTCCTGGTTTACTCGCTTGCAGTTGCTTGGACTTGATGCGATCGAGCAATTGATACGCAGCCTCGCGCGTTGTCGGATGCTGAATCGCCAAGCTCGCCAGCGCGACGTCCCCCCAGCGAGCGTACTGCGGACCCTCTTGCTCGGTGACCAGATTGTGGCATTCCCACACGTTGGCCAGCGCTTCGTCGGGCCGATCTTGCAGCAGCGCGATGATGCCCAGCAGCGCCGCACGGCCGCGAGCCATCTCCGGCGAACTGGTCGGCGAATGTTTGAGGACTTCTTGCTTGAGTTCATCGAGCCGATCCAACTCCGCCGCCGCGAGCACCAGCAAGATCGCCGGGCAAACAAAATTCCCACCCGTCTGCACCAGTCGCTGATCGACCGCTTGCCGAGCTTCCGCCATCGCAACGTCGATCGGGTTCTCGTTGAGCAACGGCGGCGCGGGATGCGTCGGTGTGAACGCGCCTGTCGTTCGCAACAGATCGTGCGACTCATTCGGCATGACCCAGCGATGCAGGAACTTGTACCGCTCCGCCGTATCGAGCTTGACCGCTTGCCGCGCGACCTCAAACGCATTGTCCGAGATGCGTTCTTCGCTCAACGCGAGCGTCAGAAACCGCGAGTTCGCCAGTTTGTCATTCGGCTCCGGTGACTCGATCGCCGCTCGCGTGGCCGCGTCGAATTCCTGCGGCCAATCGCCGGACAACACGACATTGCGAACTCGCAGATCGGTCGTCGCCGCATCGTGGAAGAACCCGATCCGCCGTGAATTCGTCGGCTCGATCTTTTCGGAGACGATTTCGTTGCCATTGAGTTCGATCGCAAACAGCCCACCGTTCAACGACATCGCGACGGAGTTCCAACCGGTTCTGAGTTCCGCGTTCGCCACCGCCGTCGTAGCCACGCCTCGCCAGAGCGTGGGTGGGTTCGTCGCTCGATCGTCCTTCTTCGTCGCTCGCCCACGCTCTGGCGAGGCGTGGCTACCCAGCGCAAACACCGTCTCACCGAACGTCGGGCACGCGGTCGTCGCTCCCGGCTGATGCCAGAACTCGAAGCGCACCGTTTCGCGGTCGCGCAGCGGACGCTGATACGTCAGCCACGACGGTGACTCGCCGCCGAAGAAATCGCTGCGGCGAGCCGATCGCAACTCGCCGTCGGCGAACATCCAGTCGGTCGCGCCTTGGCCGATCTGGACCGGTTCCCCTTCCATCGTGCCGTCGTCTTCAACGATCTGGTTGTACTGCTGGCCGTTCTGAGTGACCTTCACCGAGAGGTATTTTCGAGTCCTCAACGCGTCCGGTTTCGATTCGTCAAAGTACGTCGCGAGCCAACCGCGCAGCCGCTCGTCACCGAGCAACGCGACCTCGCGCGGGATCGTCGGCGAGCCGCTGATTCGCAGGTTGCGGTACGACGGCGTGAACCCCGACATGCTGCCGAACGTGAGCCACGGAGCCGCTGTTCCCGGCTGATCCTCGAAGACCGGCTGCCCGTTCGCGAAGTACTTCACCGAGTTCCCGTCCACGCGGATCGTGTACCGGTTCCACGGCTCTTTGTTGAGCAGGTTCGTCAGCTTTGGACTCCCCTCGTAGCCGGAATTTCCTTTGCCGGTGAGATGCGCCGCGTCCTGATACGCATAAATCTGAAACCCCGCGCCGCCGTATCCGATGCGCCCTTCCGACCAACCTCCCTCGCGACATTCCAACGTCAACTCGAACGTACCCGATAACGGCATGCCGAACACCAAATCCGATTCGCGTCCGTTCGAGACGTGCGACAAATATCCCTCGTGAGCAAACCACGTCGGCGGCAACGCACCGGTCGCACGCTCCGTCGCCGATTCAAAGCCGATCACGTCCCACATCTTCGGCCGCATCTTCAGCCAATGCGCCGCGACTTCGCCGGGACCAGCCGCTTTTCCTTCGGTCTTCACAGTCGGCAAGACATCGAACGACCGCAGCCGCAACGTCTCCAACCAAGCCACCCGAAAATGATCGCGCAGCCGCTGCGACTGCGTCCGCTGACCGTGTTCGATGAGCCGGAACAAGATCGCTTCAGCGGTCGCTCGCCATTCGGGATGAACCGCCGCTTCGACCGCAATGACGTAAGTGTCCATCGGCGGCTGCGGCTTCTCTTGGACGTTCCACGCCGGAACCGCCGCCGTCGTCGCTTCGAGCAGCCCCTTCAACCGCGCCGTCGTGGTGTTCGCCCCCAGTGCGGCTGTCGATTTCCCCGCTGCTTGATCGGCTCCCTTGGACGCATTCGCCGATCCGTCGCGCACCACCATCGCGAGCGTCCGCAACGACTGCACTGACGGCGTCTGCGGCGTGATTGAAATCAACTCGCGAACGAACTCGTCCAACTTGCCGAGTTCCCGCGCCGTTGAAACCAATTCCCAATCGGTGCTGTAAACGTCGGACAAGACACCGATTGTCGGCTTTCGCTCCGCGAAAGCCTCTCCTTTCGCGGAGCGAAAGGCGACATTCGGCACGAAGTCGATCAACGATCGCACCGAATCCCGATCATCGCTCGGCAGCGCCCACTTCCGCAGCAACTCGAATCGCTCAGCCGGCGCGAGCTGCCTCAATTGGTGCCCGACTTTCGCCGCGATGTCGACTGCGCCGTTCGCTCGAAAATACCGCACCGCTTGCGGGTCCGGAGCCTGTCCCGCCAACTCCAGTCCGTCCGCGATCAGCCCCGCGTCGATCAACGCCGCCGCCGCTTGCTGCTTCAGAGAGTGCTCCAGATACGCCGAGTACTCCGCACCGTACTGCCGGTTGCTGAACGGCTTCGCGACCACCGCCATTGCCAACCGCTTCGTGTCCGCCGCTCGCCCCGCTCGTGCGTGAACTTCCGCCGCGCGAACTCGCAACCACGGAGCGTTTCCTCGAAACCCCGACTCCGCCGGCAACGACTCTTCCGCCCGATCCAGCACTGCTTCGAGCAACGACAAACCCGCCGCCTCGGACTTCGGCTCGCGCATCGACGCCATCACCGCCTGACACAAGTATTCCAGCATCGGCCCGTTCGCCGACTTCGCTTCTTCGAGCAACTGCTTGAGTGACTTGTTCGCCAACTCCGCATCGTGCTCCGCGACCGCAAGCTGCACCGAGAAGACTCGCGCGACCGCCGCTTCGATCTTCGCTGCCGTCTCCGCATCGGCCTTCGCTTTGTCTGCCGTTTTGGAATCGGCCCCTGTTGGCTTGTCGGATTTCTCTTGCGGCGTATCCGGCTTCGCCGCTTCCAGGCGTTTCTTCACTTCATCTGTCTGCTTCGCGAGCACCGCCCAACGCACCAACTCTGCCCCGACACTCTCCGGTGGGGGAAACCGACCGTTTGATCGAGACAAATAAATCGCGTCAAAACTCAATTGCCACTGTCCGACATACGGCCGCACAACCCCAGGCGTCTTCGACGGCAACACGACGTCCATCAACACTGCCACGACGTCCGCTGGCTTCGCCCCTTTCGACTCCCAAGCCTTCGACAACCGCATCAAGTTCGTTGCGATCGCCTGAGCCTCCGGATGCTCCAACGGCTCACTCACGCCGCCTTCTTTGAACGCCTCGCTCACCAACGTCAGCGACTTTGCGAGATCACCGTTCTCTGCTTCAGCCACCGCTTGGCTCAACGCCTGATACCCTCGAAACGGCTGAAACGTTTTCGCCGGAGCCGGAGCCGCTTTCCCACCGAGCAGTCCCTTCAAAAACTCCAACTGAGCCGACGCCGTCTGCGGCTGCATGAAGCAACAAGCAACCACGATCAACATCGTCCACGACATCTTTCTGAAGCAATTCAACATGTCGCACGTCCTCATTTCAAATCGCCGTTTTCATTTCGACGGAGCTGGCTTGCCGGTGCCGGCCGGCTTCGCCTTCTCAAATGGATTGCCGAACGGGTAGTCCTTCAGCGGCACGCGGATGGGGTAGAACGGCTCGGTGTTGACCCATTCGTCGAGGTGCGGAAACTCGGCGACGACTTTGTCATTGCGAGCAAACCGGATGCGATAGGTCGTGCAGCGCGATGCGGAGTATTGCCACTCCAGGCCCGCGGGAGTTTGCCGGGCCTCGACCAACAACACCGCTTCCGGGCCGGACTGCACATAGCCGAACATCGCGCCGTCCAAGACTCCTTCTTCGGGAACCTGATAGCGATACAGCGGCGTCGGCAGCAGACGCATTTGCCAGTCGGCCTTGTCCTTTCCGCCCCAGTTGCAGATGACTTGAAACTCCTTGGCGATGTTCCGCATTTGGACCAGCCGCGCCGCGGCTTTGTCGGCGGGGGGCTTCGCGTCGGCGAGCGGTTTGAACGCGCTGCCCGACTGACGTGGCTTCCAGAACGGCTGATCGCTGTGCCGCATTTCGATCGGCCGATCCGTCAGCGAAACAAACACGCGGCCCCAATACTGCGTCGGAAAATTGAAGTGGCAATTCATCAGCACGACGGGACGGCCACGATCCGTCCACAGAAACATCAAGCCGTCTCCGTTCTGGCTGATCGGGTTGTCCCACCGCGTCAACGGGTCGTCGATCAGCTCACAGGGCTTGTCACCGCGACCATCGACCACCAACCGATACTCGCGCAGACGACGGCGGTAGAAGTCGAGCTTCTCTTTGTTCTCCGTCACGCTCGCGTCAGACGAGAGGTGCTTGGCATCTTCGGCTGCAAACAGCGCAGCCCAAAGCACGCTTGCTAAAAACGCAATCGCGAGACCACCCGTCCAATGAGACATCGATTGTTCTCCTGGTCTTCAACTCTGACTTGGTTGCGTTGTGGGCGTTCCCATTTTTCGCCCTTCATTTTCCGCCAGCCTCTTCGTGAATCCGCGGCTGTCGATCCTCAAGAAGCTGGCGAAAAATGGAGGGCGGAAAATGAAGGCAGACTTGGGAGTTGTCCCATTCGCTGTCTCCCTAAATTCGCTGTCGATGTTTCCCACCATTTGTATCCGGCCAAGAATCGACAGCGAATTTAAGGAGCCAGCGAATGATTGAACGACCGACACACTCCACGAGACGTGTTTGTTATCGCAGTTCCTCACTGCTCGCTTCCTTGATCTTTGAAGACCGACTTCATTCGCCAGTACGGATTCGCTTTCGGAAACACTTCGGTGCGTAGCGGCGGCGCGCGAAAGACTTCTTGCTCGTCGTAGAGCACGACGATCTCGGCCAAGCCCGTGCGGCCGATGCCGTATTGCCAGATCGGTTGCGCTTCGTCCGCCGGTTGCACCGCTTCGAGAAACAACGTCACTTCCGGGTTCGTATCCTGAGCGATGATAAACAGCGCCCCGTCGATGAGCTGCTTTTCGTGATCTTCATAGCGATGCACCGGAGAGGAGATCAGACGCAGTTCGTATCGCGGCTGACCGGGATGCGTGGTCCAGAATTCGTGAGCGGTGAATTTCTGCGCGAACGCCTTCATCTGGCGGATTCGGCCGGCCGGAGTGTCGGCCGGAGGCGGCGCGTTCGGCAGTCGTTGAATCTTCAGGCTGTTGGCTTCCGGCGTCCAAGACTCACCGTTGGTCGCGGTCAGTTTGAAGGGCACATCACTCGTGGCATGAAATGCTTGGTTCCAGAGCCGCCCGTCGGGTTGCCGAAACATCTCCAACACCGCGACCGGCCGCCCGCGCTTCCCCCAAATCCAAACGGTTCCATGATGCCCGCCCCACAGCGGAGCCGTGAATCGCAACACAGGATGCTCTACTCGCTCGATCTCGGCCCCGGTCTTCGCGTGCTGGAGTTTCAACAACCCCACTTGCTCGCGCGAGAGCCGCATCTGCTCGCGCGCGAGTGCCACTTCGTCAGCCTCGTTGGCCGGTGAGTCTTTCTTCTCTTGAGCGAACAGCGACAGCCCGCTCAAGAGAATGATCGCCGCAAGGACGTAGCCACGTTCGCCAGAACGTGGGAGAACCCGCGCAAATCCCACGTTCTGGCGAACGTGGCTACGAACAACTTGGCCACTAAGCATTCGCATGTCACTTCCCCTCGGCCTTCAGAATCATCCGCCAGTACGTGTTCGTCGGAGGCGGGAAAGTCTCGATCAGCGGCATGTGATGGACTTCTTTGTCTTCGTAGTTGACCACCATCTCGGCGGCTCCGGAGCGGCCGACGGCGAATTGCCAGATCGGCTTCTTCTCGCCGACGGGTTGGGCCGCTTCCAGAAACAGCGTCGCTTCGGGATGCGTTCCCAGCACGATGCCGAAGATCGCTCCGTCGAGCAACTGCCGATCACGATCCTCGTAGCGATGCAGCGGCACGGGGAGGATGCGCATTTCGTGACGCGCGTTTTGCCAGAACTCGTGCGACGTGAATTGTCGCGAGAAGGCTTTCATCTGCCGGAATCGACCGGCGGGTGAATCGGCTGGCTCCGGAGCGCCGGGTAACGGGCGGAACGTGAGGTCGCTCGACTTCGGAGTCCAGGTCTGTCCCGTTTTCGCCGTCAGCTTGATCGGCTCATCCGAAGTCGCGTGAAAGCAGAACCAATCCTCTCGATCCAAATGCCGAATCATCTCCAGCACGGCGGCCGGGCGGCCCTTGCGTCCCCAAATCCATACGGTTCCCTGAGCGCTGCCTCGCGCCACTTCTTTGTATCGGAAGACAGGGTTCTCAACCCGTTCGATTTCTTTGCCGGTCTTGACCTCTTGGATTGTGAAGAGCGCCGCGTTCGCGCGCGCCGTCTTCAGAAACTCGGCCGCCTCGGCGGTGGCGTCAGAGTTCGGCTCTTCCTGAGCGAACACAAGCCATCCGCTCAGCGCGAGACTCACCAAGCATCCGACGAGACACGATTTCATTTCGAAGTCTCCTTCGCGGTTGTCTCCGTCCGAGGAAATGGATAACTCACCAACGGATGCGAGCGGCCATAAAACGTCGCCTCCATCGGCGCGTTCTTCAGGTGATCGAAGTCAGCGATCACGTTGTCATTGAACGACGCTCGGACGCCGTAGGACGTCAGCCGGGTGACCGCGATTCGCCAATGCAGTTTGGACTTCGCGTCCGCAGCCACCGACTCGATCAACGCAATCGCTTCGGGGTTCGTGCCTCCTTGCGTGTAAGCGAAGACGGCTCCATCCACGATGCCGTCGGGTTCGCTGGCGTAGCGAAACAGCGGCGTGGTCAGAGTTCGCAGTTGCCAATCGGTCGGCGGTTGCCCCCAATTGCCGATGACCTGAATTTTCCGAGCCAGCGCCCGCATCTGAGTCAGCCGCGCGCTGCCGTTGTCGGAGGGCCGGCCCTCAGTCTCGTCGAGATCGTGAAACCGAATGCCGGGACTCGCCGGCTTCCAGACGTCTTGTCCCTCGGCTTGCATGACGAACGGAATCGACGTGACCGATTCGATCGCCTCGCTCCAACTGGCTGGCGCGCCTTGAGGCCCACCGGTCTCCCTGAGAAACGCCTTACCGATCACCACCGGCCGGCGACCGTCGGTCCAAATGAAGACGCCCCCATCGACGACGCCGCTGACCGGATTGCTCCAACGCAGCGCGAGTTTCTCATGCAGCGGAAACTTCGTCTGTGGCGAATTCGCCGAACGCAGCCGGAGACGTTCCATCTTTTCGCGCAGGAATGCGATCCGTTGATCGGGAACCGATGTCTTGTCGTCTGCCGACGACAAGCCGATGGCAAACAGACTCAACATTCCGATCACGATTGATCTGCGCGGCCACATCGTTTGAGTTTTCCTGTAGGGTGTCCCTGAATCTCGAACGACTTCCGACCAATTTGACTTCAAATTCGTCGTCTTCCTTCCATTCGTCGGGCACCTTGGTTCTCGAATGCAGCAAGAGCCCGACGAATGGAAGGAGACGACGAATGATCGCTTAGTAGTCGCCGATGATCACGATTAACCGCTTACCGTCCGGAGTCCAACACGCGGCGGTGTTCGCGGTCGCGGGGTCTTGGCCTTTCAGCAATTTCGGTGGATCGGCCGAGTTCGGATTGAACTCGTAGAGCTGATGTCGGGTGAGTTCGGGAGAGTACATGCAGAAGACGATGCGATCGCCGTCGGGATGCCATGCGAAGTCCATCGAGATGTTCTTGCCGGAGACATGCACCTTCAGTTTCGGCTTCGCAGGATCGATGCCGACCGTCGCGACCTCTTCGGTGCCGTCCGCTTTGAGTCCTTTGAAACAAATCCGCTGACTGTCCGGCGACCAGGTCATGTTCCAGTAGATCTGGCGGTAGTCCTTCGCGTTGTAGACCGGTGTCGATTTCTCGGTCGCGACGTCGATGGTCATGATTTGCAGGCCGGAGTAGTACGCAATCTTCTTCCCATCGGGAGACCATTGCGCTCCCCAGCCGTTGCCGTCGGTCAGCGATCGTTGCTTCGTCCCGTCGGCGTTGATGACCTCAATGCCGGATCGCGAGAAGCTCAATTGTTTCCCGTCCTTCGACCACGTCGGCATCATGCCCAGCCCCAGGTTGCGCAGGTTGTTCCCCTCGAAGTCGGTGATGAGCATCGTCTGCCCGCTCAAAGTCCCCTTCGGCCCATGCCCATCGAGCGCGATCCACTTCCCATCGGGCGAGACCGCCGGCGATCCGAGCGACGGAAAATCCTTGATCCCATACAGCTTTTTCCAGCCGGAGCCGTCGGCGTTCAGAACGAAAACCTCGCGCGGGAACTTTCGTTTGAACGTGAACTCATGCGGGTCGAGCTTTCCGTCTTTGTTCGCATCGAACAGATCAAAGTAGACAAACCGCATCACCGGAAACGCTCCGCCGAACGAAAACTCTTCGCGCGCGAGGAGCCCGTCGTCATCGGTGTCGGCAATGATGCCGTGCCAGTTCGCGACCGGGTTCGCGTAAAACGTCAGCCGGAATTCATCGAGCGACAGCTTGCCGCTGCGGTCCCGATCGAACGCCGGAAACGAGACCTGCGCCGACAACTTGCACCAGTCGGGCGTCCCGGCCAGAACCTCCGCCGGCTCAAGCTGACCGTCCAGATTGAGGTCCATGCGACGGAACTCAGCGACCGGATCGCTGAAGCGAATCTTGCTCCATTCGAGCCACGTCACGAAGCCGTCTTTGTCGGCGTCGGTCAGATCGAATGTTTCCGGCCCCTTGCCCGGAGGCGACCAAGCCCGCGCGAGAAACTCCGTTTTGTCCAGCCGGTCGTCCCGATCTTGATCGGCGTTGAGGAACTGCATGTGCTGCACGAGTCGCCCATCCGGCAGTCGCAGTAACTGACCGTCGCTGCGGCGCACCCCCGATTGAATCTCAACAAACCGCCGAGCCTCCGCGCGGCTGACCTTTCGATCCAGATTCGGATCGGCTTCCTGTTGCATCCGCCCGGTCAGCGGCTCATTCAATGCCTTCGTGAACGCGGCCAAGAATTCGCCGACGGGAACTGTCCGTTCGGAGTTTTTATCCCAGTCATCCAACAGCCCATCCAATACGCCAACAAACTGATCGACGACATCTTTCATCGGATCGTGCAGCGGCCCGCGCTGATTGGCCGAGACGCCAGTCGGCAACGACCAATACTCCTCCAGCGACAAGAATCCGTCGGCATCGCGATCGAAGAGGTCAAAGTCCCGCAGCGCCACCGCCATCTGAGCCGGTGCGTTCGCTGCCTGGAACTCATCCACCGAAAGCCGCTTGTCACCATTGCGGTCGACTCTGCCAAAATTTCTGGCCACCGCCTCTGGCACCTTCGAAGCCGGCTCATCCGCACGGAGCACCGACAACGATGTCAACGCCGCAACAACAAACGCCAGGCTGTGAATTCTCTGCATAAGTTGACGCATTGAAATCTCCTCGAATGCAACCCGTGGTGTGAAGCGCTCGACCGAGTTTGCCGAGTTTGTCTGGGTGAAAGCCCCGGTTGACCACTATCAACAACGGCCATCATTTGCGAAAGGTCGTCATGGCTGGCTGTCTTTGTCTTTGGTCTTCGACGTCGTCCGCCAATAGGAACTCGTACTGAGAGACCACTCTTCGTTTTTCGCCGGGCGACCGTGATAGACCTCTTTGTCTTCGTAGAACACGACGTTCTCCGCCAAGGTCGACTGGCCGACGCCGAATTGCCAGAACGGCTTGGCGTCATCGGCCGGTTGCACCGCTTCCAGGAACAGAGTCGCTTCCGGATTCGTTCCCTGAGCGATGAGGAAGAGAGCACCGTCGATCAGTTGTTGATCGCGGTCCTCGTAACGATGGACCTGAGTCGGCAGCATCCGCAGTTCGTGCCGCGAGCCGTCGCCGTACTCCCACGTCCAAAGTTGATGAGCCGAGAATTTTTGGAGGAACGCTTTCATTTGCCGAACTCGCGCGACCGGCGTATCGGCAGGCAGAGGCGCACCGGGCAACGGCTGGAACTTCAGATTGCTCGACTTCGGCGTCCAGGTCTTCCCGTCTGACATGGTCAGCTTGAGGGGAGCGTCGGCCGTAGAGTGACACGCTTGATACCAGAGGCCGTCGTCCTTTTGTTGGCACATCTCCAACACCGCAACCGGCCGCCCGCGCTTCCCCCAAACCCACACCGTGCCATGATGGTTCCCGAATAGCGGAGCACCGAACCGCATGACCGGATGCGCGACCTGTTCGATCTCCGCCCCAGTCCCCGTGTGTTGCAGTCGCATCGTCGCGACTTGCTCCAGCGAAAACTGCAACTCCTCGCGCGACCGCTTCGCTTCCTCGGAATCACTGGCCGGAGCCGCCGGTTTGTCTTGAGCGAACAACGACAGGCCGCTCAGTAACAACGTGGTGACCGCGGCGGTCATCCACAGCTTCCAGCCAAACGGCCAGCCGCCGCAACTTGTTTGAGGATTCATTTCGTCCGTTCCTTGGTCTTCGCACTTCGCGTCCTCTGCGACCTTCTGTTCCAATCAAAACTTTTTTGAACAGAAGGTCGCAGAGGACGCGAAGAGGTGAATTTGCGATGAAGTCCACCACCGACGCGAGTTCGGTGGGAACAAGATTTGTCGTAGCCACGTTCGCCAGAACGTGGGCGAACACGCGCAAAACCCACGTTCTGGCGAACGTGGCTACGATTGTGAAACTACTTCTGTACTCTCACGCCAACCCCACAACTCGCCGCCAAATCCATTCCACGCTCAGCAACCCCAGCAGCCAGGTCCATAGCCACCAAGTGCTCCACAATGGCGTCTTCTTCACGATCGGCGTGCCGACCTTCATCGGCACATCGCGCAGCACCTCGGCCAGTTGTGTTGAGTCAGTGATGACTTGGCCGCCGGAGTGCTTGGCGATGGACGCCAACAGTTCGTGATTCGGAAACGGGTTCTGTTGCTCGAACGGGTCGTGCAGAATTTGGATGTCGAGCGACGTGCTATCGACCTGAGTGAACTCTTCCATCGCCGTCAGTTCGACGCGCAACGATTGGCTGGCCGAGCCGACCGTCAGCGCGTCGGCAATCGGCATCTCGAGCGCGAACGCCGGCTTGCCTCCGGCGGCATCGGAGCGCGGGAGGTCGAACTCTTCGCCCCAGGCGATGAACGGGCCGGTCTCGCCACTTTCGCGCGGCTTGCCGTCGGGCCAGCGGACGGGTGAGTAGTTCGATTCGAGATCGTTCAGCGACGTCTGCGGCTCGATCATCGACGTGATCTTGTACGAGCCGGTTTGATTCGCCGCTTCATCGAACGCGGCAGCGGTCAGCGAGATCGTTTCGCCGGGTCGATAGAATTTTTATCCGCGGTGACGACCAGCCGGCGACGACCGATCGACGAACTCTCGGTCAGCCAATAGATCGCGTTGCGCCAGAACTTGCCGTAGTACTTCGTGTCGCCGCCCCACTTGTTCAGGAAATCGTTGGCCCACGGAGGAGTGATCGGCATGGCCATCGCCAGCGTGCGACCGCGTCCGTATTGCCCCGCCACAATCGCGGGCTGGTTCGAGGCGTTGGCTTCCAACTTCGACGCCTCGCCTTTCTTCGGTGAGTCGGGCGGCTGAGGATTGTCCGGCGACTTCCGTTTGTCTTCGTCGGCCGCCGGTTTCTTCCCCGTCAGATTCTTTTGCAACGATTCAAAAAAGCTCGGCGGCTTGACCGCTTTCGGTGCGACGGGCGGCGCGGCTCCCGCGGGGACATCAGCCGCCGCGAGGTTCGACATCGCCAGCACGCGCGTCAGATTCGGCTTCACGCCGGCCCAGCGGTTGGCTCCGAAGAATGACGGGAACTGGCCAATGATGTCGCGGTTCTGACGCTCGTCGGTGACGATCGTCCACAGCGGATGCGACATCGCCTGCGAATCGGCGATCACGCTGACCTGCGTGCCGGGGAGCCAATCGTTCTCGTCGCGCATCTCAATCGGCAGCATCTCGGCGAGCGGCGTGTCGTCCCAACCGCCCGCTCGAAAACTGCGCTGGCCGCCGACCATCAACAGTCCGCCGCCGCGTTGTCCGATCCACTTGTCGAGCCACTCCAATTGCTGCTCGGTGAATGTGTTCGCCGCGACGTCGCTGAGGATGATCGCATCAAACGCAGACAGCTCGGCCACCGTTTCAGGGAACCCACGACCGATCGCCGTTCCCCCCACGTCCGCGACGCGAGCCAACCGGCCGCGACCGTAAGGTGCATGCAACACGACGCACTCGATGTCCTCGTCCTCGGTCAGCGCCTTCTGCAAGTCGGAGTACGGCCCGCGAACTTCGTACCGAGTCCCCGTCTGCACCGGTTGCAACGGCTGCGAACTTCCTTCGATGTACAGCAACCGAATCTTCGTCCGATCAATCTGCACCTCGGCCTTGAACGAGTTGTTCGCCGTCGAGACTTCATCCGGCAGCGCCGACACGTTGACCTGCAACTTACGAGTCTTCGCATCGGTTCGGAACGACAAGCCGACCGATTGAAACCCATCATGCAACGTGACCGGCACCGGCGGAGCCAAATTCTTATCGGCCTCCCCTTCGATGTTGCTCGGCGCGATGAGCGACACTTCGCAGCGACGCCCGTCATAGCCGTAGCTTCTGAGGAAGACCTGCACCTCGACCTCGGCAAACCGTCGCGCTCGAGGCGGCACGACGCAGGCCACGATCGCCACGTCGCCCCCCTTCGCGGTATCGCCGACCGGCACGACATGCACGGGGACGTTCAACTTCGCGAACTGCGCCGCCAGTTGTTCGGCACCGTTTTCATCGCGAGCACGCCCATCCGAAAACAACACCACGCCCGCCGGAGGCCGACGCCCAAACCGGCTCGAAACCTGCCGCAACGCCGTAAGCAACTGCGTGTCCGAATCGGTCGGACCCAGCGGCTTCTGTTTCGTTTTCGCCGAACCTGCCACAGTGGAAGTCGATTCCGCCGCCATCAAGTAACCCGAAGCGTCAGCGAGGGCGAGTGTCGCCGACGCGCCGCTTCTGGCTGAGCCGTTGAGACGTTCGCCCTCGCTCACGCTTCGGGTTACTTGTCGCTCCGCTCCCTGCTCCACGGCCGCCAACCGATGTCCGAACCGAAACAACTTCACCTGCGCATGACCTTCATCGCGAGTTGCCTGATCCGCTTCACGCATCAGCCGCGTGGCGTGATCGAACCGCGTCTCCTTGTCACCGACCGCCATGCTCTGCGACGAATCGAGCAGATAGAAAATATCGGGCCGATCAATCGGCCCCGGCGTCTGCGAGACGTCCGAAGGATTCAGCAGGATCAACAGCAGCGTGACGACCGCCGCCGCTCGAATGCCGATCAACGCCCATCGCCGAGCCACCGCCGCCGGAGGTCCACCGAGCCAACGCAACAATACGAACCCCACCAGCAGACCTCCGGCAATCGCCATCGCAGTTGCGGCCGTCAGCGGAGTCAAGAATGAGAATGATGCCAACATGGTGTGTACCCGGATGCTGTGTCTCCCGTGCGAACGGGCCAAAGTGAGTGTTGCCTGGAGGCAGATCGAATCATTTCATCAGCTCCGGCAACGTCGCATTGGTTTTGGGGAAGAACGTCATGTAAGGCTGCTTCACGGCGTTTCGTGAAGCCAGTGCCGGTTGCGACCAGACGATGGTTTTGTCGCAGTATCCGGTCGCCTTCCAACTGGTCAGCGGACGGAACGCGAAATTCCAAGCGAGGTCGTTCTTCCCGCCGCGCGTCTCCAGCGACAGCAAGATCTCCGGATCGGTGTCGTGGCAGAAGGCGAAGAGGGCTCCGTCGAGAACAAGCCCCTTGGAGCCACCGTAGCGGGTGAGTTGTTTCGGCAATAATCGTAACCCCCAGATCGAACCTTCGGAGTACGCGGGGGGATGCTTCGTGAGTTCGGCGCTGAAACGTCGCGCGAGCAATTTCATTTGCGTCAGCCGTTCGGCCGGCGAGTCCGCGGGCTTGGGGGCGTCGGGGACGCGAAGGTATTCGCAGCCCGGTTTTGTCGGTTCCCAGATCGTGACGTTTGCTTGGACCGCTTTGATCGGTTCCGAGGTCAGCGATTGAAACTCGCCCGACAAAGTTCGGTCTTGCAGGATCATCATCGAGCCGATGGCCACCGGCTGTTCGTCATCCATCCACATGTAGGTGATGCCGTCAGCCGTGCTGCCGACCGGATGGCTCCAGCGATAAATCGGATGTGGCCACCGCTTCGCGACTCGATCGCGGCTTACGACGATTCGATATTCGTCCGCCAAGTTTTGCAGAAACACCAACCGCTCCGCACGCCCCGGCTCTTCGCTCGGAGTTGTCTGCGCAGAGACAGAGCTGACGCTCAGCGTTCCTGATAGCAGAATCAACATCGCAATCGATCGTCTCATAAGAGGTCAATCCGGATGGAACGTCAGGATCAGTTGCTTGCCATCGGGGGTCCAAGCAGATTCGCAGGGGTTCTCGTTTTCGGGTTGGCCCACGACGAGTTTCGGTGGGTCGTTGGTTTCCGGGTCGAGTTCGTAGAACTGGCGGCGTTTGCGTTCGTCGCAATAGGTCGAGAAGACGATGCGGCGACCGTTCGGGTGCCAGGCGAAATCGCTGCCGAGCCCTTTGCCCGGCGGTGGCCGATAGCGAACTTTGACTCGGTCTTTGGCCTCACCGCGCATGTGGATCAGCAACATCGCCGGATCGTCTTGCTGAGTTTGTTTGCTCCCCCAGAGACAAAGTCGCCGGCTGTCGGGAGACCAGCACGAATTGATTTGGATCCATTGCTGTTCCTTTTCATCGGGCGAGACCACCACTTTGACTTGCTTGGTTTCGGTGTTGTAGACCCGCAGTGAACTGCGGGTCGCGTATTCGCCGAAATAGATTTCCTTGCCGTCGGGCGACCACTCGGCTCCCCAACCGCGCGCGATGTATTCAGGCTCGCCCCCGTTCAGATCCATGATCCAAATGCCGTACTGCGGGCTGTATCGCGAACAGACCACTTTCTTGCCGTCGGGTGAAAACGAGGGCATCAACCCGACGCCGATCTCGCGTGGCTCACCTCCCTCAATCGGGATGATCAGGATTTTGTAGTCCGGCAATTTGGCTTGGTAGTTGTCCTTGCCGTCGAACGCGATCCACTTGCCGTCGGGCGAGACGCACTGCGAACCGCAATGCACATACTTGGTTCCATAACGGAGCTTCTTCAACACATTCCCGTCCTGATGCAGCGAGTACAGCGTCCCTGGCTTGAGCGTCTTGAAGTCATACTCATTCAAATCCAAAACACCGTCGTGATTGAGGTCGTGGCAGCGGAAGAAGAAGACTCGCAACAGCGAGAATGTCGGTCGCTCGAAATTGTATTCCGCCAACGACAGCTTCTGATCGTTGTTGGAATCGGTCATCGACGGAATCCAATTCATCAGCGTGTTGCCATGCGGACAAACGCGGTACTCGTTCAGTGAGAGCACGCCGTCTCCGTTGAAGTCAAACGCCGGCAGAATCCGTTTGCACAACGGCTTCTTCCAATCGGGGGTTCCGGCCATGAGCTCGACGGCATCGACCTGCCCATCCAGGTTGAGATCCATCCGCCGGAAATCCTGAATGGGATCAAGCCACATCCCCGGCATTGCAGCCCATTCGGCCAACGACAGCCGGCCATCCCCATTCTTATCCGCCTGATCGAAGGTCTCTTCCCCCTGCGGAGCCGGAATGCTCATCAGGAATTCGGCACGTTCCAATTGATCGTTCCGATTTCGGTCCATGTGCAAAAAGAATTGATGATTATTAGAGAAGTGACACCACCTTTAGGTCAGTTGAGTGACACGACCTTTAGGTCAGTGGCGCATGGTTCTTTCAAGGAATGCTGGAGCAGGCACGGAACGGAAGGAGGCCGATAGGCCGACTGGAGTTCCGTG
>CAMAWN010000126.1 GCA_945861865.1 Candidatus Kuenenia stuttgartensis
CCGGAAACGACCGACTAGATGTCTACACAGCAGCGGTCACGATCGCGGTCACGAGCAGCGGTGGCCCGGGTGGTGTCAATTCCGGCTCGTCGCTGCCATCGACCGTCGATTTGGGAGACACGCTCATCGGAGGTGACGGCAACGACACGCTCGTCGGAGCCGACGGCAATGACATCCTGAACGGTATGGCCGGGAATGATTCGTTGGTGGGTGGCGCCGGGGCGGACAACCTCTTTGGAGGCTCGGGTGCCGACGCCCTCGACGGCGGCGTTGAGGATGACACGCTCGACGGGCAAGCTGGTAATGATCGCATTGCCGGGGGAGCAGGATCGGACACGTATGTCTGGAACGGAACCGGCGATGGCGTGGATACGTTGTCGAGTTTGTCTGGTTACGACCGCGTCCGCGTGCAAGGCACGGCGGTGGCGAACAACTTCGTCGTGTCACAAGCCAATGGACTGTTGCGGATCACGGATGGGACGGCCGTGCTCAACGTCTCGCCGATCATTCAAGTCGTGGACATTCTGGCGGGCGACGGCAACGACACAATTACGATCAACGCACTCGACCGAGTGGGCACGGCGACGTTGCTGACGATCAATGGCGGTGACGGCAACGACACGATCAACTCGAACGGCGCGAACATTGGCCTCATGCGAGTGTCACTGATCGGCGGACTCGGCGACGACTCACTGACCGGCAGCGCCGGCATTGATTCGCTCAACGGCGGCGACGGTGACGATGTGCTCGATGGTCAAGGCGGCAATGATCTGATCCTCGGTGGACTGGGTGACGACACGATTCTGGGGGGAACCGGCAACGATCGAGTGCTGAGTGGCGACGGCAGCGACCGCATCGACGCCGGAGCCGGTGACGACACCGTCAGCGGTGACATCGGAGCCGACACGATCAATGGGGACGACGGACATGACACACTCGATGGCGGCGACGGCACCGACACCATTAATGGCGGATCGGGCAACGATTCAATCCTCGGCGGCAACGAGGCCGACGATCTCAACGGCAGCACCGGCAACGATACGGTTCGCGGCGGTGGCAGCGACGACACGATCAGCGGCGAGAACGGCAACGACCGTTTATTCGGCGAGGATGGCAATGATTCGATCGTGGGCCACGACGGCGATGACACGATCAGCGGCGGCGACGGCGACGACACAGTCGATGGCGGCAACGGCAACGATCTGCTCGGCGGCGGCAACGGCGACGATGTCATGAACGGAGCCGCCGGCAACGACACGCTCACCGGCGGCGACGGCAACGACACGATGGCCGGTGGTGCTGGCAGAGATGTGTTGCTCGGCGATGAAGGGGACGACTCGATCAATGGCCAGGGGGGCACCGACACGATCAATCCCGGTGAAGGGAGCGACAATGTCCTCGACCCGGTCACCGAGATCGATACGAACTTCACGCTGTCGGCCACACTGCTGGCCGCTCTGGCGTAGTGGCCTTGCGACACCAGCACGACGCGCCAGCGAGTGGTCGCGTGAAAAATCACTCGCTGGCGCGTCGTGCTGACGTGTCGGCCCCGATAAGCTGTCGCCTCTTCGTCACGCTTCTTCAAGCACGAAAGGCGACCGCGCATGAGTTCTTCGACCGATGGTCAGACTGTTCCGGGAACAGCCGATTTGAATTCGACAACTGTTGGCTCGGCATCCGCGAGTGCCGCGAACAAGGGAGCCTGGATGGCTCTGACCGCCGCGTTTCTCGGCTGGATGTTTGACGGCATGGAGATGGGCATCTTCCCGCTGGTCGCTCGGCCGGCGTTGCAGGAGATGCAAACCAGGTCCGGCATCACGGGTGAGCAATTCGTCCAAAATTGGATGGGGATTGTGACCGCGCTGTTTCTGTTGGGGGCCGCGTGCGGCGGACTAATCTTCGGCTGGTTGGGAGATCGCGTTGGCCGCGTGAAAGCCATGACGTGGAGCATTCTGTGCTACTCGATCTTCACCGGCTGCGGCTACTTCGCGACGGAGCCGTGGCATTTGGGATTCTTTCGGTTCATCGCCGCGCTGGGCATGGGAGGCGAATGGGCGTTGGGCGTCGCGCTGGTCATGGAATGCTGGCCGGAGAAGCTGCGTCCGTTGATGGCGGGGCTGATCGGAGCGGCCGCGAACTTCGGCTACGCGCTGATTGCGACCATCGCCATTCTGTTCCCGATTACGCCGACCTCGTGGCGCTGGGTCATGATGGTGGGAGCCGCTCCGGCCTTGCTGACGTTCTTCATTCGCTTGTTCGTCCCGGAGTCGGAGAAGTGGAAGACCGCATCTCAGTCCGAGAAAGCCAAGACCACTCCTCTGCAAGAAATCTTTTCTCCGAGTCTGCGCAAGAACACGCTGCTGGCGATCGCGTTTGCGTCGATCGCGTTGATCGTCACCTGGGGCATCGTGCAGTGGATTCCGCTGTGGGCCGACAAGATGACTGAGGGCAAACGGCCAGAGGTCAAAGGCTACATCCAACTCGTCTCGTCGATCGGGGCGATCATCGGTTGCATTCTGGCGCCGCTGATTGGTGGAAAACTCGGACGCCGTCCGGTGTACTTCGGCTTGTGCCTGTCGTCGTTCGTGATGTGCTCCTGGTTGTTCCGAGGCTTTTCCGAATTCAACGCGCTGTTCCTGGTGGTCGTCGGACTCGTCGGACTGACGACGGCCGCGTTTTACGGCTGGTTGCCGCTGTACTTGCCCGAACTGTTTCCGACTCGCGTGCGAGCGACCGGGCAGGGCTTGGCGTTCAACTTCGGCCGTGTGCTCGCCGCAGCGGGGGCGTGGCAGATGCCGAATCTGATGGCGTTCTTCGACAAGAGCTATCCCAAAGCGGGAGCCGCGATTGTCTTCATCTATCTGGTTGGCATGGTCATCATCTGGTTTGCGCCGGAAACGAAAGACCAGCCGCTGCCGGAATAGTTTCCGCCTCTGCGACCATCATTCTGCCAACAGTTCTTTGGCAGAATGATGTGACGAAATTGGTCGGCCGTCATGACTCTTGCACTTGGTTGGTGGCTGATCCGCGTGACGATCTGGTTGGCCGTCGCCGCGTGGTTGTTGCGAGTGTTCGTCGAAGCCGGCCGCTCAATCGCATCACGGGATCGCGTGATGCGCTGGAGTTGGTTGATCGGTGCGTTGGCCGGGGTCGCTCACGTCATTGCCGCGATGGGGATCGGGCATTGCTGGAGTCTGGACAACGCGATGCGACACACGGCGATGGAAACACGCCGCGTGTTTGACGTCGAACTGCCGTCGTCGATCTTCGTGAACTTCGCGTTCGTTGCGTGGTGGCTGATCGATGCCGTGCGGGAGTTTCGATCGCGTGAAGTTCACCCGCTGGGGGCCGTGCGTCACGGAGTCTGGCTGGTGATGATGCTCAACGGGACCGTCGTGTTCGGGCCGAGATATTGGACCTGGATCGCCGTGCCGTGCGTGATCGCGTTCGTGATCGTCAAGTGGCGTTCGCGGTCTCGCGCGGGTGCAGGTAGATGAACGACTTGCCGAGTCGTCCGCCGTAGTTGCCGGCGGTGATCTTCACGAGGCCCGGCGTCGTGCGCGCGGCGGCGATGGCGGCTTGCGTCGCCACCGAAAGTGTTTCGAGGTCGCGGCCGTTCATCACGATCTCCATGATCGAGTTCACGGTGGGTGGCAAGCGACACTCGGCACCGAGTTGCTCGCGCAGCGTCGGACAGTATTGCTGGTAGGTGCTGGCGATCAGGAACGAGTATTTGCTGCCGGCTTTGGACGCGCTTTGCGCGATGCCGCCGGGGAAGGTCATGATGACTCCGGGGATGTTCTCGACGGCGGCGACGCCCCGTTCGGTGGCTTCGATGGCGGCGTCCACCGACTCGCCCATGAACCAGAGGTTGCCTCCCATGATGCCGTCTCGAAATCCGAAACGGCGATCGAGCACGAATTCGCCGCCGAGGATCGGAATCGCCCACATCTTGCGGCCATGACGCACGACGCGCGTTTGAAAGCCGTCGCCGAAGAACGCGATCTTGCGGCCAAGTTTAAAATACGGATCGGTGTCGAGCAGGTTGAAGCACGCGGTCGTCGGACACGTCAGCACGTTCTGGCTGAGGCGTGTCAGCAGCGAGCGTTCGAGTGCCGGCTCGCGGTCCTTGCGGAATCGCGGAACGTGAAACTGCACGATCGCCCCCGGTCGACCGTCGGGAGTCGCGAACGATTCATCGCCGCCAGGCCCGACGAAGCGATCGACGCCCGCTTCGCAGTCGCAAAAGATCGTGCTGCTGGCGTGGCCGGTGGCCTTGTTGATGGCGTGTTGCAGCCACTTGCGGTCCCGCGCGGTGATCAACACTTCGGCGTAGATGCTGCGGAACGCCTCGGCGTAGGTGTCTTCGATTTCGCAGCCGGTTGGCGCGGACATGCCCTTCCTCCTGAAGCCCCCGCCGGGCCTGTCCGGTGGGGTGATGAGACTCGCTTAGCGCGGCTTCGCGGGAGCAGACGATTTCGTTTCGTCGCGGCGTCCCAAGCCTTCGTAGACCGCCGACTCGGTGACGACCTTGTCCATGAAGATGTCGTGCGACTGCATCGGGATTTCGGGGAAGAGCTGGCATTCGAAGGCCAGCGCGATCAGCGGTGTGTCGAGGCGAGCGTGTTCCAGCAGCTTGTCGTAGTAGCCTTTGCCGTGTCCGGTGCGACCGCCGCGGCGATCGAAGCCGACGCCGGGAACCATGATCAGATCGAGTTCTTCGACGTCGACACGTTTCGCGGTGACGGAACGCAGGTCGGCCTTCGGTTCGAGGATGCGGTACATGCCCAGTTCGAGTTCGTCCATCGCTTCCAGATGGAACAATTCCAATTCGCCATCGACGCAGTACGGCACGACGATCTTCTTGCCGGTTTGCAGCGCGGCTTCGAGATCGTTGCGGGTGCGGACTTCCGAGCGGACATCGACGTAGAACATCACGGCCTTGGCGGCGGCGTATTCCGGTTGAGCCATGAACGACGCGACGATGTGGCGGCTGACCTCGTCCTTCTCGGGTTGTGCGTTGCGATTGGCGTGCGCTTGTTCGCGAATGAGTTGTTTGCGGGCGTGCAGGTCGGCGGGTGGAGCGAGAGCCTCGGTGCTCATGGCGTGTGTCCGTTCGGTTTGAGTTGTGAAAGAAAGCGATCCGCAAATTGATCAGCGGTGGAGATCGTAGCAAATCCGCATTGCGGCGACATGCCTGCGGCGGGGCGATCCCGTGGCACGGCCTCACTTCAGCAGATGCAGGTTCGCGATCGTGATGCCCGAGAGCATCGAGCCGATGATTCCCAGGAATCCCTGGTCGGTGCCGCACAAAAACAGGTTGTCGAGGTGCGTCGTGCCGGTGCGGATTTTGTGCGGTGCGCCGTAGACCGCGCCGTTGAAGTGGCTGGTGAATTTCGTGATCGTGCGGGGCGTGAAAGCGTCGGTATCGACGACGTGCGAACGGAAGTCCGGCATGAAGCGGAGCGCCGATTCGACGATCCGTTGCGTCCAGAGTTCCTTGGCCGCGACGTACTCGTCCGGCGGCAGGTGCATCCAATAGTCGGGGTTGGCGAGCGCCGTGATGCGGACGCGGCCCTCATCGAGCGGCGTGTCGTACTGAAAATTGTTGGGCGAGCAGATGATGCCGCTGCGGAGGTCGATTGGCTCTTGCGGAGCGTCGTACACGAACCGCTCGTGGTCGTTGTAGAAGAGGATCGTGTCGCGGTGGCCGAGGTCCGCGGGCATGCAGTCCAGCGAGAAGATCGTCTCGACGAACGAGACCGCTCCCGGCTGATACGGTTCCTGGTCCGGCGGCGGGATGTCACACAGCCGCATCGTCTCGGCGGAACCGGCGCTCGACACGACGTGTTTGGCTTCGAGCACTTCGCCGCTGTCGAGTTCCACGCCTGTGACTTTGCCGCCGTGCGACAAGATGCGTTTCACGCCCGAACGCAGCCGCAGTTCGCCGCCGAACTTGCGGTACTGCTGGATCATCTTCCGCATGATCAGCCGCACTCCTTCGTGCGGCCGCGCGAAGCCTTCCAGAAAGATCGCCTTGAACATGATCACGAACTGCGTGAAGTCCATGTCGTGAGCGGTCGGGCTGCCGTAGAACATCAACGGACAGAAGAGCATGTCCACCAGCAACGGGTCGGTGATCTCGCGGCGGACGATCTCGCGGGCGGAGGACTCGCGGTTGGCGAGGTTCAATTCGTCGTGCTCGCGGATCTGCTGCACGAGCCGGCGGAAGCCATCGATCTGCAACGGAAAGCGCTCGGCGACTTGCTGCTCGAAGACCGCGAACTCGTTGGTGAATTGCAGCGTCACGCCGGGAAAGGCCACGCTCGACCCGCACTGCGGCGTGAGGTCGAAGTCTTCCCAACGCAGCCGCAGTTGGCGGAGCAGTTTGCTGAGCGGGCCGGTCTTGGTGCCCGGCTTGGCGTAGTTGGTGACGGCGTGCAGGCCGACGTCGTGGTCCCGCTTGCGGAGCCGATAGAACGAATTCAGTCCGCCGATCGTCGTGTGCTTCTCGACCACGCAGACGGGCCGCTCGTAATAGGCCAGCCGAATCCCCGCCGCGAGTCCCGACAACCCGGCTCCGATGATGATCGTGTCGTACATCGCGGCTCGCGCGGCGTTACGCCGTGGCGGTTTGCAGCTTGGGGATCAGGTATTGGACGGTGCTGGCCATCGTGCTCAGGAAGCCGTAGTCCTCTTCAGGAATCTGCACGCGGTACAGCTTGCGGAGCTCCATGACGATGTCCAGGAAGTCCATGCTGTCGAGTTCCATCTGTTCGCGGAACGGCACTTCGTCCTTCAGCGCCGTGAGGTCGTTGTCCGGAGCGATCCGGCAGAGGATTTTCATGACGACTTGTCGAATCTGATCGGCGCTCATTCCTCTTACTCTCCCGAATACCGTTTCACGATGACTGCGGAATTGATCCCCAACATGCCAAACGAATTGTTGAGGATGTACTCGACTCGGTCCATTTTTCTCGGCGTATTGGCCACGATTTGAGGCAGCGCACAACGCGGGTCCGGCCGGTCGAGATTGATTGTAGCGTGGGCGAAATGGTCGTCAAACGCGGGGAGATTCCCCAACAGTTCGAGCGCCCCGGCCGCTCCCATGGCGTGCCCGATGAAGCTCTTCGTGTTGTTGATCGCGAGGCTGGCTCGGTCGCCGAAGACCTTGTGAATGGCGAGCGATTCTTCGATGTCCCCTTGCTCGGTCGCGGTGGCGTGGCTGCTGAGGATGTCGATCGCCTCCGCTCCAATGCCGGCGCGGCTCAGAGCGAGCGACATGCACTCCGCCTGCCGCGTCGGATCGGGCAGCACGAAGTCGGTCGCGTCGGAGTTCATCGCGTGGCCGACGATCTCGCCGTAAATCGTCGCTCCGCGTTTGAGGGCGTCCGGCAAGCGTTCCAGCGTGACGAGTCCACCTCCCTCGGCGACGACGATGCCATTGCGATCGAGATCGAACGGCCGCGAGGCCTTCGTCGGTTCGGAATTCGTGGCCAGCGCGCCCTGACTCTTGAAGCCGGCGAAGATGCCAAACGTGTGAATGCTCTCGGAGACGCCGCCGGCGATCGCCAGATCGACTTCCCCCAGCCGCAGCATCTGCAAGCCTTGAATGAACCCCGCGTTGCCGGCGGCACACGCGGCTCCGATGCACAGATGCGGACCGGTGATCCCCAGGCTGAGCGTGACTTCACCGGCCGGGCTGTTGGCGACCGTGCGCGGGTTGTGATGATGCGTCCAAACGCTGGTGTCGTAGTTGAACTTCGAGATCTCGAAGATTTCGTTCTCTGTCTCGACATTGCCGTGCTCGGTGATGCCGATGAAGACGCCCGTTCGATCCTTGCGAACGTCGGCCCAATTCAAACCGCTGTGTTGCACGGCTTCGTTCGCACAATAGATCGCGATGGAGCCGGCTCGCGTGCCGCGGCGGACGTCCTTCCGCTTCTGATATTTCAGCGGATCGAAGTGACAGACTCCGGCCAGCGTCTCGCCGATGTAGCGGATTTCGTATTTGCTGACCCCGGACTTCCCCGCCAGCAAGTTGGCACGGTACTCGGCCAATGAGTTGCCGTTCGGAGCGGTGAGACCGATGCCGGTGATGACAATGCGTTGATTCGGATCAGACATCAGTGAGCCGCCACCCTCAAACAGGGTTCGATCCGACCGCGTGGGCGGTCCAAGGGAGGCGGAGATTAGCCGCCGTTGTGGGGCCTCGCAAGCAGTCGAATTTCTGCGTGGCGGAGACTTCCTGTTGCCCGATTTTGCCGAGCGGTGCTATGGTCTGCCCGCAATCACCCTTCCTGTCGGAATCCCTTCCGGCATTGGTCTCTCGACCACTCGATTTCCCACCAATCATCCTCCCCATTCCCATTCAATGCAGTTCGACTGCATGGAGTTTTCCATGTTGCGCGTCTTGGCGTTGGCATTCGTAGCGTTCAGCTTCGCTTCCATGAACGTTGTCGCTCAGGAACTCAGAGTTTACACGCGGGTGTTCGAACTGGACGCGAAAGAGGACAATCAGCCAATCGTCCGCAGCCAGACCGTGTTCCATGCCGGCAAGGTCTACGATGCGATTCCTGCTGCGGGCGAGGTCACGATCTTGGAGCCGGCCCATCGTCGAATCTGGATTCTGAATCCCAACAAGGGCTGCATCGCGAGCGTGGACTTCGACGAATTGAGGCACATGTTGCGGACTGTAGAGGATCGGTTTGCGCAGTACCTGCCCGAAATAGAACGTCAAACGAATCGCTCGCTCGAGCAGTTGGAATCTCTGCGGTTCCAACTGCGTCCGTTTTTTGAGGCCGAGTTCGATTCGGGAAAAAATCGACTGCGGTTGCTCAGCAAATGTGTGTCCTACGAAGTGGACGGGCAAGTCTGTGATCGCCCCGACGCCCTCGAGGCGTATCTGACCTATGCCGATTGGACATGTCAGTTGAACTATGTGCTGCACCCGCAACCACTCTTGCCGAACGTCCGGTTGGAACTCAACGAGCAGTTGCGGCGGCATAAACTGATGCCGACGCGAGTCACATTGCGTGCAAAAATGGAACGCACAGTGAGCCTCAGAGCGGAGCATTCGCTGGACTGGACACTCGATTCACGCGATCGGCAAAGCATTCATAAATGGGAGTCGTTGCTTCGCGATCCCAAGCTGCAAAAGGTCTCGCTCTCGGAGTACCAGCGGATTGCGCTTGGCCAGAAGATTGCCAAGGCCAAATGAGCGGTGGCATCGTAGTCGGCTGAAGTGATGGCGGCTCGGCCTTCGTCCTCTTCGAGACCTTCGTTTTTTCAGCGACGCGGCCCTCGGCTCTCACGCCAATGGAAAGTGAATGGCGCGATTCACCGAAGCTCCTCGCCTTCGCAGAGGTTGGGCTGCGTGCATTTCCAGTCCAGAAACTCGGTGCGGTGCACGGTTCGCTGAAAGCCGTGACGTGAATCTCGGCGGACCTCGGCAACCGTTACGCCCCGTGAAGCCCAAGTTCCGCGACATCGTTGAAACCATTGTCCGTGAAGAGCCTTGCAAGCGATTTCGGGTTCGGTCATGTTATGCCGAGCACGAAAGAGCGGGCATTTAAGGGAACCACTTTCGGCCTCGTCCGGATGATTTGTCGAGCAATTGACCGAATTCTGATCCGGTTGGTTTTTTCCACACGAACGATTTCACGAGGAGGCAACATGCAGTTTGCTGATCGCGCCGCGAATGCGAGACCGAATCGGCTGTGGCGAGTCGCTGCGGCGTGTGGTTGCTTGGCCGTGTTCTCGTGCGGAATGGTGATGGCTGAGAATTGGCCGCAGTTCCGTGGTGCTGACGGAACGGGAGTCAGTGCGGAGAAAGGACTCCCAACCTCGTGGAGCCAAGGCGACTACGCTTGGGACGTCGCGATCGACGGCATCGGCCACGCTTCGCCGGTGATTTGGGGCAACAATGTTTTCGTGACCTCGTCCGAAGACGAAGGCGCGGTGCGACGATTGGTTTGCCTCGAAGCTCAGACCGGCAAGCAGCGCTGGTCGCGAACGATCGGAATGAATCGCCTCCGCCCGGCCAACCAAAAGAGCAGCATGGCCTCAAGCACGCCGGCCACAGACGGCGAGCGGGTATATGTCCTGTTCGCCGACAAAGAGAATTACCTCGCCGCCGCCTATGACTTCGCCGGAGAGTTGTTGTGGCGTCGCAGTCTCGGAGCGTTCGAAAGTCAACATGGCTTGGGAGTCTCCCCGATTGTCGTCGATGACATGCTCATCGTCTGCAACGACCAGGACGGGCCGAGTTCCATTTTTGCGCTCGACAAGAAAACCGGAGGCACTCGCTGGGTGACTCCCCGAACCTTCCGTGGACAGTCGACGTCGTATTCCACCCCATTGGTTTGGCGTGACGGGAAAGGGCCTCCGCAACTGATCTGCGCCAGCGGCCCAATGGGGATCAGCAGCCTCGACCTGCAATCGGGGGCACTCAACTGGCATTCCGGAGAGTTTCCACTGCGAACGGTTGCATCGCCGGTGTATGCGGGGGGTCTCTTCATCGCGTCGTGCGGTCAAGGTGGTCGCTACGGCGTGTTGCAGGTTGCCGTCGATCCGAATTCTCGCGATGAAAACGGATTGGCAAAGGTCATCTGGAAACGAGAAAAGATGATCCCGTACGTGCCGACTCCGATCGTCGTCGGCGACCATCTTTTCGACTGGACCGACGAAGGGATCATCGCCTGCGTCGAAGCGAAGACCGGCAAGGATGTCTGGGTGAAGCGCTTGGGAGGCAATTTCACCAGCTCGTTGTTGTGCATTGACGGCAAAATTTTCGCCGTTGGAGAGAGCGGGAAAGTGACGGTGATCGACGCCGGCCCGGAATTCAAAGAACTTGGGTCTTCGAATCTGGGTGATTCCAGTTATTCGACCCCCGCGATCGCCAACGGTCGCTTGTTTCTGCGTACTTTTTCGCGATTGAAGTGTCTGCAAGCCAAGAAGAGTTGATCGGCAAGGCGAGTCGGACGAAGGTCTTTGGAACGGAACTCAACATGCCGAATTGGCCCGGTGGAGATTGTCCCTTATGCGGCGAATGGATGCTGCCGAATCAGGTGCGGTGTCGTAACTGCCGCCCGCTGCTCGATGAAGATCTGAAACCTGATAGCGTCGAAGTCCCGGAGTTTGTCCCGTTGCAGGTTGCAAGAGGTTGACAGCATGGTCGAAGTTTCGCCGTCTGGCTACTACATCCTCTGCCCGCACTGCGACAATGAATTGCGGATCAACCGCAAGTACATCGGTCAGGGCGTCTCGTGCAAGTTCTGTGCGGGCTCGTTTCGCTTCGATCTTTCCGGCCCCACCGCCAAGCCTGTCGCGTTCTATTCCGACTGTGCGCACTGTCAGGAAGAGCTGCGCGTCGCGATCAAGTACCTCGGCACGAAAGTGGCCTGCAAACTCTGCAACGGAAAAATTCACTTCGTCCCAAATTCTGGCGACTGACCCTCAAACCATCCTCTCTCCTCCGGGAGAAGGTGGCCGAAGGCCGGGTAAGGGCTCGCGTGAGATCAGGCTTCCGGCTCGTCTGATTCTCGCCGAGTCCATCACATGTCGGCATCCCAAATGACACTCGATCCCGGAACTGCAGTCCTGCTGATCGCTCACGGCAGTCGTCTTGCCGCAGCTAATGCCGACTTGCTCCAACTCGCCGAGCAACTCCGCCTGCGCTTCCCCGGCCACGTCATCGAGACCGCGTATCTCGAACTCACCGAGCCGACGATCCCGCAAGGAGCCGCTCGCTGCGTCACGTTCGGCGCGACACGAGTGCTGCTGTTGCCGTATTTCTTGTCGGCCGGCACACATGTCACCGAAGACCTGCGCCGCTTCCGCGCTCAATTCGCCGAGCAATCGCCGAACGTCCGCTTCGACCTTTGCCCGCCGCTCGGCCTGCATCCGCTGATGCTCGAAATCGTCTGCGACCGCCTGAGCGAAGCAACGTAGAAATACCCGAAAGGCGAGCGGAGGACGTCAGTCCTCCGAGTGACTCGGCCAAAATTACTTTGGCTCCACTTTCTGCCGCTGCGACAACAGATAGCTGACTAAATCCAAGAATTCCCGCTCGGTCAGAATCTCGCCCACATTGGCCGGCATCAGCGACAGATTCGACTTCACCCGTTCGTCGATGTCCGCCAGCGGCACGGTGAACTCTTTCCCTTTGTTATCCACCAACACCAGCGTCGCTCCCTCTTCGCGGCGAGACAGTCCGGAGAAGATTTTCCCATCCTTCGTGACAACCGTCGTCGTGCGGAAGTTCACATCGACGTTCCGATTCGGATCGAGCACATCTTCCAGCACACGCTCCAATCCGCGTTGGCCGATGCCGTCCAGTTGCGGGCCAACGATCGTTCCCTTTCCGGCAATCTGGTGACATGCGGCACACTGCTTCGTGAACAACGCCGCCCCCGCTTCCAGCGACGGACGCTGCGCCGCGTTCTGATTCGACTGAGCGGACAGGAACACGGTTCGTCGTTGCTCGACCAACTTGCGAAGGGCCTCGTCTTCGTCCGGCAGGCCGGAGGTCAGCTCGGTGATCTGCTTGAGCAACTCTTCCGACTTGATCGTGTCCAGCCGCTGCTTGACGGTCGGTCGAGTCAGCAACCTCGAAGAGACGTGACCGTCCTTCGCGAGCCGCAACAACGCTTCCGCGCCCGTTGCATCCGATGCGAGCGATTCAGCCAAGCGAAGTTGCAACCGTTCGGGAATCGCTTTCACGACCGCGATCAACAGCGTCTGCGTCGACCGGACCCCTACGTCCGGTCGACGATCCCGCGCGACTTCGTGAGCCACCGCATCGCGCAACGAATTCGGCAACGATACTTCGGCGATCAACGGCGAGAGAGCCGAGAGAATCGAATCGGGTTGCAGACGCAGTACCGCTCGCGCAAACGCCTCTTTGGCTCGCGAATCAGTCTCGCGCGAAAGCAGACGCTCTGAAATTTGAGATTTGAAATTTGAGATTTGAAATTCGGCAATCAAATTTGCCGCTGCGATCTGCTGCTCAACCCCTCGACTGGGATTCAACGCCTCCACCGAAAACCGACCGACCGCGAGCCACGCAAAGCTGCTGGCTTCATCCGCATCAAGCAGTTCGACGTAGCCCCGCTTGCCAGCGAAGTCCGCCAAATCCCATTCGATCCGCTGAGCCGTGTCGTTGCGCGGCGGCAGCGCCTCGCGCAGCAACGCGTGTGTCGACGCGTCTCGCAGGCGAATGAAATTCTTCGGATTGAACGGCGTGCCGGGTTGCCCGTTGTGCCCCGCGCACCAGAACGACAGTTTCGCGGGCAACTCAAACGGCTCGCTGCGATACAGCCCGGTCAGTTGCTCCCCCTTCACCAAGCTGTCGAAGAAGAGCGATCCCATGTCGCCATCTTGCGAAACCCTCGCCCGCAACTCCCACGGATTGTCCGGCTTCGGCTTCCCCGCCACGACCTCGTTCGCCCACGACAAACTCGCGCCGCGAGATGATTCCAACAACTTGCCAGCGACTTCGTTGGCCCAATCGCGCAACGCGGCATCGACCTTCTCGCCACGTTGCTCGGTCGCCAGTCGCAGTGTGTTGAGCAGTTCGAGTTGGCGCGTCGGTTCTTCGGAAAAGCGAGTGCGAACCAGCTTTGCCAAGTCAGCAGCTCGGTTCGTTGGAGCGAATCGAGCCGCATGTTGGACCATTGGAAGTAATGATTCGATTGGCGAGGAGTGCTTCGATAGGTACGCCACGAGGAAGGAGCCAGCCTGTGGTTGCTTCACTGCCGGAGCGATATCCGCAGCGATGTGAACTCCGTCGAGTGGCGTGCGTTGAATCGTTTCAAGATCGACGGACAACATTCGCAGGGCATTGCTTCCTGCGAATTGATCTCGGATCGCGATGCGAAGGACTTGCCTTAGGTGAGTGTCTTCAGCGGCAGCATCTTTCAATCCAACTGCCAAGAATTCCCAAACCGGTGAAGCTTCGTCGCGTGAAGCAGGGCTATTGTCAGGATGTCGGCCAACAGCGTCCGCCGCTGCTCTGGTAACGAAAGGGTCTGGGTCACTAATGACTCGATCCAGGGAGTGTGTCCATTGGTTGCCGAAGCCAGTCTTACCCCAATTCGGATCTTCCGACAGCACTTTCATCACATGGACGCGGACGTCACGTGACTTGTCCCTCCAAACGGCATTCACATGCTCACCGAATCGAAGACCACCGAGGCGCGAAAGAATCCATAAGCTGTGACAACGTGCGGCATCACTCGCTGGATCGGTAACTGCTTTTGAGCAAGCGATGACCGCTTTCTTGCGCAACTCTTCGTTCAGCGAATCGCAAATCCGCTGCGTCGCCAACAATCGCACAGTCAGATTGTCGTGGTCCAGCAACTCGATCAACTGCTCCAGCGTTTGAGTTCGCAAGTCCGGCATCTTGAACGGCGGCGTGGCCTTGTGGATCACTCGCCAGATGCGGCCTCGGTGGCGGTCGCGGCCGGGGTGTTTCAGATCGACTTCGTAGTGGCCGATGATCTTGTTGTAGAAGTCGAGGATGTAGAGCGCTCCGTCGGGGCCGCATTGCAGATCGACCGGGCGGAACCACGGGTCTTTCGAGATCACGAGGTCCGGCCGCTCCTTTGCCAGAATCGTCGAGCCGTGATACTCCGGAGCATCGACGTTGACTCGGCTGGTCATCACGTTGCCGGTGAAGAACATCCCTTCCCATTCCTTCGGGAAGTGGCCGCCGTAGTACGCCACGATGCCGCAGTTGGCGGTCGTACCGTGCGTGTGCTGCATGATTTCCGGGACGAAGCCCAGGCCGTCGTGAGGCTTGCCGAAGCTCTGGTAGTAGCCGCCGCGCAGCAGTTGCGTGATCGGCTTCGTGTGGCAGTCGGCGGTGAAGATGTTGAACAGCGGGTCGAAGCACATGCCGAACGGATTGACCTGCCCGTGCGTGAAATGTTCGATGCGGCTGCCGTCCATGCGGAAGCGAAACGTGTTGCCCGACGACATTTCGACGACGTGCCCGTCCTTGCCGGCGACCTTGCTGATGTTGTTGAAGCCGTGACAGGCGTAGATCCAACCGTCGAAGCCGCGCCGAAAAGCGTTGCACATGCCGTGCGTGTCCCGCTCGTAGCCGAATGGGCCGTACAGCTTGATCCGCTCGTCACAGACGTCGTCGCCGTCGGTGTCGCGCAAGTCCCAGATGAACGGGATGCTGTAGACGATCGCCCCTTGAATCGTCTTGCCGGTCGCCTCATCCTTGCGGCTGGGATACGGATAGATGCCAATCGGAATGTTGAGTCCATCGGCAAACGTCTTAATGACGTCCGCTTTGCCGTCGCCGTCCGTGTCGTGCAGAATCTTGACCGAGTCCCGCGCCGGTTTGTCGAGCGGCGCGGCCCACGGATACTCCAGCGAGTCGGTGATCCACATCCGGCCGCGCTCGTCGAAGGCCATATTCATCGGCTTGAAGATGTCCGGTTCGGCCGCGACGAACTGCACCTCGAAGCCCTCCGGCACTTGCAAGGCTTTCAATTCCTCAGCCGGCGACAGCGGATCGGTCGGCCGCACGCCCGCGGCGAACGGGTCTTGCGCGGGCAGCGTGCTCACGAGCAACACGGTCAGAGCAATCGCAGACAGGCAGGCAAGCAGGCGGTTCACGAGGATGGCTCCTTGAGGGCGCGGGCTGAATTCGCCGGATGTTATCGTGGCGGCCGAATCGCGGCGACGATGTTGCCAGACGCGGACTCGCAGGCGACACTGGCGATCTCTCTGGAGCACGCACGACATGCTGATGACGAATGCCGAACAACTTTCGCTGGGATCCGCCGACGACATCCGCGTCGGCACGTCGCAGGTTTTCTTCGTCGAAGGCCGAGAGATCAGCGTGTTCCGTCGCGAGCAGAACTGGTTCGCGATCGACAATCATTGCCCGCACAGCGGAGCTTCGCTGGCGGCCGGCAAGTGCGGCGAGTCGGTCGTCACCTGCGGTTGGCATCATTGGCAGTTCGATCTGCGTACCGGCGAAGCGATCGGGCGACCGGGCTTCAAAGTCGGTACGCACGCGCTTGAAGTCCGCGACGGCGAGTTGTGGATCACGCTCTCTTCAGAGCCGGAGATCACTCATCAAGCGGTTGATCCCGCCGACGATTCGGCGAGCGAAGTTGACCAGGCGGTTGATTGGCGGAATGCGTCGCGCTGTCTGGTCCGCTACGGAGCGATGGCGTGGACCGGCCACTTTCGGTATCGCTCGACCGAGCCGCTCGAATGCCGGCACGGTGAGCGTGTGCTGATTGAAACGCCGCGCGGGATCGAAGTCGGCGAAGTCCTCTCGCCGCTGCTAACCGATCCGCCGCTCAATGACGTCGGCAAAGTGATCCGCCCAACCGGCGAGTTGCAACGGAAACTCACCGCGATGGAATCGTTCGAGCATGTTCGCGGACAACGTGACGCTCGGCAGCAAACGCTCGTCCAAGAGTTGCTGGCTGAAGCCTCACGCCGCATCGCCGAGCGTGGCGTCGCCGTCGATGTCGTGGATGGCGAGTTGCTGTTCCACGGCCAGACGCTGGTGCTGTACTTCCTCGGCATGCCGACCGACGACTTGGGAGTGCTCGCCTCGGAACTCAGCCACGGCCGCGAGTTCCACGTGCTCTTCAACTCGGTGTTGGAAGTCGCCGCCCCGGTCGCCGCGTGCGGCTGTAGCGGCGGCGGTTGCAGCACGAAGCAACCAACGTAGCCGTCACGTTCCGTGTGACGAGCCGAACGGCAAAGATCAACCGCATGAACAAAGCGCCGAGAGGGAACGGAGCTACGATTTCAAGACCGGCATGGCCGACCGTGACGCTGCTTTGTCCGTGTCGAGTTGTACCGCTTGTTGAGTGATGAGGATGTCCCTGCGATAGTTGAAGAAGTCGGCGGTTCCTCCGTCGGGGATTACGTACTCCGATGGTTGTTCAAATCCAGAACGGAGGAACCACCATGGGACGACCGTACGGGACACGAAACGAGTCGCGGGGCCGAACAGTCGAGGATTCGCTGGGAAAATTGCAGTTTGCTGGTCAAGGCGACTCACAATCAGACTCACTTGGCGGCGTTGTCGATCCTCGCCTCGCTCGGCTGATCGAAGTCTGGCCGGCTCTGGCGGATGATGTGAAGGGCGCGATGCTCACGCTGGCGGGGTTACGACCGGACAACGTGACGGTCAGTGAACTCCGGCTCGACGAGTTGTACGGCTTGTGACAGAATTGGCCCCGTCATCGGTGACAGCCGAACGACGCAGTACGAGGAGTGCGGCATGGCAGGAAGTCGGACACGCTTGAAGAAGACCAAAGCCGGGCGCGGCAAAGCGGTTCAACCTGCGGCTCGCATGGGGCGAGCGAAGGCGTGGGAACAACTCGAAAGCCTTTGGGAGAACGACGTGGTGTCGGTTCAACGGGATCGTCTGACTCGCGACCAATTGCATGAACGCCGTTGACGCCAATGTGCTGCTGTATTCGCTGGATGCTTCGGAGCCGACGAAGCGGCCGATCGCTCAGGCATTGCTGCGCGAGTTGCGGGCCTCGTCGGAGAAGACCGTTCTGCCATGGCAAGTGCTGTGCGAAGTGACCGCCCAACTGCGAACGTGGACGGCCAAGAAACGCATCTCCGCCGCAGTCGCGACGAACTACATCCAGAGCTTTCGCGGCATCTTCCCGATCAAAACTCCGCGAGCCGTCGTATTCGATCACGCACTGGAACTCACCGAACGTTACAGCCTGTCGCATTGGGACAGCCTCTTGCTCGCCGCCTGTGCCGACGCCGGAGTCACCCGACTCTACTCCGAAGACATGGACCACGGAGCTGACATCGACGGCGTGAGGATCCTCAACCCGTTTAAGGCGTGAGTCCGCACTCGAACAACGATGGCTCCGCGACCCTACGATGTTGACGACTTCAACGACCTCACGAAGACATCAGGTGGAGAAGTGATGTCCCGATGACTCGATCAGAGTGGATGTGGTCGCTTCCGTTGGTGGAGTCGGGGACGCCATCGCATTTGGATCACCGTCGCATTCTCACAATTCTGCAGCGCCGTGAGGATAAATGTAGAACCGTGGCGCGCGATCAGTTCGTACTGCGCTGAAATAGGGGGGCGGCCCCAGGGCGATTGCGCGATGCTGGGCAAGCTGCGATAGTTGTGGCATGGCGATTTGAGGAGTCCGCTCGACAGGATGTTGGGCGATCAAATCGCGTTCGTGTTGGAGGACGAGCATCGTGCCCAAGCAGTCCAGCGTGCGTGTGGCGA
>CAMAWN010000127.1 GCA_945861865.1 Candidatus Kuenenia stuttgartensis
GCGATCCGTCGCGACAAACAACTCCCGCTGCCGCTCGACTTCCCAACGTCCCATCACCAGCGTCAGTCCTCCGTGACAGCCACCCACAAGCGAAAATTAGCGCCAGACACTCGTACGGCAAAGAAGGAATCGCAAAAATCAACCGGCTGATAGAGGTCGTTGTAGGCCTTCAGGAAGAGCGTTGCCCACATTTCGCCGTTGTCCGCCGGCTTGAGTCTTCCTTCGTGGTCTTGTCGTTGAAGACGACCTTGGTCGGGTGCGCAACATATTTCGAATTCTGGACTTGCCCACGTTTTGCGTGCACGCAACGCAGCGCGTATTGTGACGCGTGAGGAGCGAAGTTCCTGTTGAAGCGCGAGTGTTTACGAAGGAGTTCAAGGTCGAGGCGGTGTCGTCGTTGACTCGGCAAGGGCTGAGTGTCGCCGAGGCGGTTCGGCGGTTGGAGATTGGTCAGAACCTGCTGCGGAAATGGCGGGAGCCGTTGGTGGCGGTAGGTTCGCGGGCGTTTGCGGCGAAGTCTCAGCCGACGGCGTTGGAGGAGGAGGAGCGTCGTCTGCGGGCCGAGAACGAACGGCTGCGGATGGAGCGTGAGATCTTTAAAAAGCGACGGCCTTCTCTTCACGAAGGAATCGCGATGAGAGACGCCTTCATCGAGCGGCATCGCCGCAAGTGGCCGATTGCGATTCCGTGCGACGTGCTGCGGGTGTCTCGCAGCGGGTTTTATTCGTGGCGGAAACGTCTGCCAAGCGTGACCGCCACGCGACGAACCGCGTTGACTCAGGAAGTTCGCGAAGTGCATCAGCTCAGCCGTGAGACGTACGGTTCGGTGCGAGTGCATCGCGCGTAGGCTCAGCGAGGCACACCGTGTGATCGCAAGACGGTGGCCAAGGTGATGCGTGCGGCGGGGATTCGTTCGAAGACGTCGCGGAAGTTCCGGGTGACGACGACCGATTCGAATCACGCGCATCCCGTGGCGAAGAACGTGTTGGCTCGGGATTTCACGGCGGAAAAGGCCCATCAGAAGTGGGTGGCGGACATCACGCACATCGCCACACAGGAAGGTTGGTTGTCCCTGGCGACGGTCATCGACTTGTGTACTCGGAAGGTGGTGGGCTGGTCGATGTCGGAGCGGATCGACAGCCGCCTGGTGGTCGATGCATTGGAGATGGCGGTGACTCGACAACTGCCGGATGCGGGCGTGATCGCGCATTCGGATCGGGGCGTGCAGTACGCCAGCGAGTACTACCAACGGACGCTGACGACTCACGGCATCGAATGCCGCATGAGCCGCCGCAGTGACTGCTGGGACAACGCTCCGGCCGAGAGCTTCTTCGCGACGTTGAAGAAGGAGTTGGTGCATCACGAAGTTTATGAAACTCGGACGGAGGCTCGCGCGAGCCTGTTCGAGTCCATCGAAGTGTTTGACAACCGTCAGCGTCTGCATTCGTCATTGGGCGACGTCTCGCCGACCGACTTCGAGACGTCGGCCGTCTGACCGAGAGAGGGTCGAAAAGACTTTTGCTGCGGCGGGGGGCATTTTCCGCCGCCAATCCCCGGGCCTGCGGCCTGATTCTCAGGAACCTGTCCCGTGTCAAACCATCTGCCCCACTCTAAATCCAGCGCACGCAATCCTTGGGCAGGTTCAGTCGCGACCATCCCACGTTTGCCGACTTTCGTGCGGCCATCGAACAGACCCAGACAGACATCCCGAGCCAACACCCTGTCGATCGGGACTCACTCATGACCCTCAATTTTCAGACCTTTGAAAACGTCTCAATCATGGCCGCGCGAGGGATCGTTCTCGAAGATCTTGCGATCGAGTTCTTTCGCTTGAGCATCAGTGACGCGGTCCCAATCGACGCCGTACAAATCTTTCAGTGCGATCTGCGTGTAACGGTAGAAGCTGGTGGCTCGCGAGTTGTCCCAATCGTCCTTCGCGTCCTTCCACCAGTCATCGAACTCCATCTTCGGCTGCCAGGGAGTCAGCCGTCCGACTTGAGTCCAATAGCTGTTCCCCCAAATGCTCGAAAGATTCATCCCCTTGCCAAGCTTCGTCTCGCGATACCCGGGCAACTTGTCAAACGGCCAAAGATGATCGTGCGTTTCGATGGCCGGGACCGCGTCAATCTTCAACTTGATCCGCTTGTGGGTTTCAGTCTGACGAGTGGCATGAACAACCAACTTGCGACGATCACCGACATCACCAAAAATCGACGAAGCATGACAACCCTTTTCTGAATTCTCTGCGACGGCATCGTATTGCCATTCGCGGAGTTTGCGATTCATGGCTGGTTGTCTATAACGCGCCGTGATCCCGTTCCGACAGGAGATTTTGATGACGACTTTCGTCAAGGCTCTGACCACCAACGAACTGCGAGCAAAGATTGCTCGCGTGCCGCGAACGCTACTGGCACACCTGCCGACGCCGTTGGAGCTGTTGCCGCGGTTCAGCCAGACCGTGAGCGCGAATGGGCCGCGCGTGTGGATCAAGCGAGATGATTGTACGGGGCTGCTGTTTGGCGGGAACAAGGCTCGGCACAACGAGTTCTTGATCGCGGACGCACTGGCCAAGGGAGCCGACTTGGTCGTGTGGGGCGCGGGAGTGCAGAGCAACAACTGCCGACAAACGGCCGCCGCGTGCGCGAAGGTCGGACTCGATATTCATTTGGTGCTGGGACGCGGCAAGCCAGCGAGAGGGCCGGATGTCGTGCAAGGAAATTTGCTGCTCGACCAAATTGTCGGTGCAAGCATCGAGATCGTCGAAGAGTCGATCGGTCTTGCACTCGACCAAAAGATCGCTGAGGTCGCGGAAAGGTTTCGCTCTCGCGGACGCAAGGTCTATGTGTGGGACCGCCCGGTCGTGCTGCCACTCGCCGCGCTGAGCTACACGCTTTGCATGGCTGAGATCGTCGAGCAATCATCAGCCAGCGGTTTTGAACCGGCGGCGGTTTACGTTTCGTCGTCCGGTTCGACGGGGGCTGGCGTGGCGCTCGGGGCGAAGGCGTTGGGGCTGCCTTATCCCGTGAAGAGCATCGCTCCGATGATCTGGCCGTGGGACAGCCAACAAGAGTTGTCGGCGACCGCGAATCGCGCCGCGGAACTTGCGGAGATCGAAACACGGCTCACTCCGGATGACATTCTCTTCATCGGCGACTATCTCGGCCCCGGCTACGGCCAGCCTTCAGACGCGGGCATCGAGGCGATGACGCTGCTCGCGCGGACCGAGGGCCTCTTGGTCGAGCATGTCTACACGGCGAAGGCCCTGTCTGGACTGATCGACCACATTCGCGCCGGCCACTTCCGTGCGGATCAAGACGTCGTCTTCGTCCACACTGGCGGCACTCCGGCGATCTTCGCGGAAGCGGAAATGCTGGCGGCGCGAATTCCGCAGCGTGCCCTGAACTGATCCGGAACAGGCAGGTTGGAAACCTGGCCCAGATTACTTCTCCGAGTCAGCCAGCTTTTTGGCGAGCGGCTTCCAGTCCACCTGCGGCGCGTCGGCCCAGAGGTGTTCGAGGTCGTAGAGTTCGCGGCCATCGGGCGAGAAGACGTGCAGGACGATGTCGCCGTAGTCTTGCAGAATCCACGTTTCGGAATCGCGGCCCTCAACGCCGACGCGCGGGCGGCTGCCGCGTTTCTTCATCAATTGCTCGACCTCTTCAGCGATGGCACGCATCTGACGTCCGCTGGTCGCGGTCGTGACCACGAAGAAATCCACGATGGGTGTGACGAGTGTCATGTCGAGGACGATGGAATCTTTGCCCTTGAGGTCTGCGCACGCTTGCGCGGCCAGGCTAGCGAGTTCGCGGCTGGCTTGTTGACGCTCGGCCAAGGTGGATGAGGCAGGTTTGGAACGAACGGCGGTGGCGATGGGTGTCTCCGAGTCTTCGCGACTCAACAGAAAGTTTCAACAAAATGAAACCGGCCAACCTCGTTCGCGAAGCGAAACCTTCGCCGGGCGAGATTGGCCGGACATGCTCTTAGCTCAACCGCCGAGCGGCAAGGATGCCACGGAATTAAGAGGAGCCGTATTTGCGATTGAAGTCTTGCTGAAGGTTGGGTACGCGGTTGAGTTCCTTCTCCCATAGCTCTTTGAGAGGAAACTCTTCAGGCTGTACCTGATTCTTCAATTGATAAATCTTTTGCCAGAGCATGATGCCCCAGAGTCCTTCCTCCAAAGTGGAGTCATCGCTGGCGAGGTCATTGTACGCGTTCAGCATGATCTTGAAACGAGTGAGGCCCGATTCCAAAACTTCCTGCGCGGCGTCGAGGTCACCCTTCTTGAAGAGGTCTTCACCTTCAAACAGATCGCTATGCACGCGAGTTGTGTTTTGTTGCTTCTCCGCGTGCGCCTTCGTTCTCCAAAAACGATAGTTGCTCACGTTTTGGTACAGATCGAGTTCGCGCTCCACATGATTACGGTCCTTGCCGGACGCCGCGATGATCTGCTCCATCGCGGATTCCGAGGCGGAAGCTTCCATGAAAATCTCACAATCGCCGGTTTGAAACCGCATCTGACCGAACACCTCGACCCATTCGTGATAAGCGTCATCCCACGCTTTGCGAGTCGTTTCATCAAATTGCCCTTCTCGTTGTAACGCCTCCGCATAGTCCAACTGCGAACGTGCGGGATACGAACGGAACAGACAATCCATCATGATGTGCTGCTCGTGTTTCTCTTCTGCATCGTTGGCCTTTTGAAACCAGTCCTTGGCAGCGAGGTAGTTGTCCTTCCGATCGGGATTGATTTCGCTGTCTGGTCCGCCGTCGTAGCGCTCCTTGTCGGGATCTTCCTTGAAGAAGCGGCGGAACTGCTGCCATTCGTCGGAACGGCCAATCTTCTTGCCGAGTGTATTGCCGGTGTCCCAATAGACTTCCGGATCGAGACGATTCCGCTCTGCACCCTGCATCAGGAACTTCGCACCTTCCTTCACCCAGAAGTAGCGATCCTCGACGGCGTCCCACTCGGCCGACACGTTGTAGGCCAAATTCCAACCAAGATAGCGCCACACCTGAATGTAGTGCGGTTGCAGCAGGATGACCGACTCCGTCGTGGCCCGCATCTGTGCCCACTGCTTTTGATCTCTCTGCGTATCGAGTTGCATTCGCAGCAGGTTCACAGCGACACCACGCATCCCCAGCAAGACCAAATTCATGGTGGCACTGGTTGGATCGACGCTCCCCAGCGTGCTCTCCCCCAGGTCGTGCTCTTGCCGCAAACGCGCGAGCTTGCCGCCGGAGTTCTCCTCGTCGGTGGCCGGCATCCCCAGCACGATGATGGGCAGCATCAACACGACCATGCCGACCAAATACGCCAGTTTGCGCTGCTGTGCGGTGAGTTGCTCGATCATTTTGCTTCCAACTCTCTCAACGTCAGGCTGTAGTAGCCAACCAACAAACAGGGAACCAAATACCCAATCGTGATGGCCAGGCTGCGGAAAATCGCCAAGTTCCAGGGGACATCAAATCCGTTTGCCACATAAGGTGCCATGACGAACGAGGTGAGGTCCGGAATCAAGTGCTGCATCAGCCACAAGCCACCGAGCATGACGTTGTCGATGCCTTGCATGATCTTGATGCCAATGTTGTCGGGCAACTCCAACGTGTCGTTCATGTGCGTGACCAAGCGATACCAAGATTCGATCGGTCCGCCCCCCTTTTGCACTCCGGTAATCAGCTTAATCATGAACTCGCGGAAGCCTTGTCCAATGATCAGCAGGCTAAAGGTCAACAGCGTAGCCACCGGGCCTTTGACGAAAGTGCTTGAGGTCACTCCGATGCTGACAATGAAGACCGTCAGCAACCAGATCCCGAGCACGGCTTTGAAATATCCGATCGCGAATGGCCGATCAGGGAGCCGGATGAAAAAGTCCGGACGAGCCATTCCGAGATACTGCCCGGAGTCGAGACACTGGACTTCAATCGTCAGAGAGTTTTGATCAACGACGTCGTCGAACAAATCGATCGTGCGTTTGTCCATTCGGACTTCGTCGTAGAACGAGAGTTTCCGTTCGAGGTACTGCTCGTTGAGATTGAACTCTTTGATTTCGAACGAATCCAACGGGACACGCAAGTCTTTGGTCGGATTGACGAGCACGTACCGGACCAGCAGGGACTGTCCCATCCGGCCCTTGTGAGTGCGAAAAGCCTCAAATCGGGATTCCAGTTTGATGCGGTCGACGGGAGCGTCTACCGGAAACTTGTATGCCGCGGATGCCTTCGTACCACCCTCGATGTAGCTGCGAAATTCCCAAATGTCACCGGTGTTGAGCCCCTTGTCCGAGGCGTTTCCTTCGCGGTCGAGAAATTGCAATGTGCCGTACACCGGAACTCGGCAAATCAAACTGGCGTTGTTGGGAACTTGCCGCAGAATCCACACGTACCCAACGATCCCCATCATTGCGACGATCGCTGCGGCAATCGTTGCGAAACCCAGGATACGCCCCATCACGATTTCGTTTCGACGGACTGGTTTCGTCACGACGGTGTGAATCGAGCGAACTCGGATGTCTTCCGGAATTCCCCAACAAGACAGGAGCAATAACACGGGAATCGTCAGCCACGAGACCGTGGTCAGCGCGAAACTGACCGCATTCTTCACCTGCAAATCTGCGCGTAAATCGGAATCGAGGAACCATCCGGCGAACATCATGAGAAACGCAAACACAACGAATACTAACAAGGCTTTGCGGCGCACGGCCTCAATGATCGTCAGCCAAGAAATCGCCCAAATTCGCTTCGGCGAGAGATTGAGGAAGTCGTGCAACCCTTGCCGCACTCGACCCATCACGGCCACTGGCCCCGATACGCCGTAGATTCCCACTGAAATCAAAATCGAGGCCGCGAAGATCACGCCGATGAAGCTGCCAAACACCAACAGCCAGTGCATGAGGCCGTTTTCAATGTTGCTGAACAGGAGGAATGGTTTGGCGTCAAAATTCATGGTCGCTACTCAGAATTCCAGAGAGCTCGAAATAAACACTCACACCGCAGGGCGAGCTGGCGAACGCGCCGCGAACACCAAGATCACGATTTCTCGGAAGCCGCCGGGACAAACCGTTGACCGGGACGCTCTTGGCTTTTCTGGACCGTCTTGAGGAACAAGTCTTCGAGACTGTTTGTTGGATGCCCGTGCCGCAAAAGTTTCGCGTTGTGCTTGGCCAGCACCGCTTCGACATCCGCAACCGCTTCCGGACTGAGCTTGGAAGTCAGCAACTCGGTCTCGTGCTGCTCCTTGAGCAAGTCGTCGACGCGGCCGAGTTCTTTCAACTCACCGGCATACAAAATGGCAATCCGATCGCAGACGTCCTGCACATCGGCCAGCAAGTGGCTGCACATGACGACCGTCTTGCCTTCGTTCTTCAGCTTGACGATCAAGTCCTTCATATCGCGTGAACCCAGCGGGTCGAGGCCGCTGGTCGGTTCGTCGAGCAGAATCAGGTCCGGGTTGTTGATCAGCGCCTGAGCCAGACCGATGCGGCGGGTCATCCCTTTCGAGTACTCCTTCAACTGCCGCTTGCGAGCATTCTGCAACCCGACCAATTCGATGAGTTGATTCGACCGCTCCTTCCGCTGCTGCGGAGACATGTCGAACAACCGGCCATAGAAGTCGAGCGTCTCCTCGGCATTGAGAAACCGATAGAGATAGGATTCTTCCGGCAGGTATCCGATCCACTCGTTCTTGCTGACGTCGGAAGCCGGTTTGCCGAGGACGGTGATTTCCCCCTCGGTGGGAAACAGCAGACCTAGCAACAACTTCATGGTTGTTGTCTTGCCGGAGCCGTTCGGACCGAGCAGTCCGAAGACTTCCCCTTTTTTGACGTCCAAGCTGAGCGAATTTAGAGCGCGAACTTTTTTCCGCCCCCAGAAGTCGCGATAAATCTTCGTCAGGTTCTTAATCTGAATGACCGACTGTGTCTCCATCGACCCGCACCTTGAATATGAACGACGAAAGGATGACTCAAAAACGACACTGGCTTTGCAAACAACAAAGTCAGCCAAAGATCATGAGAATTGTGCCGCGAGTACGTACTCTGTGACCGCTGTTGTTGGGCAGTTCTTGAGTTGCGTCACAAAAACCAATTCCGTGGCTCGCAGGGCGGAGGACTCTAAGGCCGCTCCGCCAGCGTTGCAAGTTTCTGCGTTGTCGCCGGTAACGTCTACCGACGGTTCGTCGGTTCCAATTGCTGGTTTGACTGTATTACTTGGGCCGTACGCCAATGTGCTCGCCCGCTAACGAGGATTCCCATGAAATTCGCCATCTGCCAAGAACTGTTCGAGAATTGGGACTGGGAACGCCAGTGTGCCTTCTCCGCCGAGTTGGGTTACACCGGCCTCGAACTGGCCCCGTTCACACTGGCCCCGCGGATCACGGACGTCTCCGCCGAGCAACGCCGCTCATTGCGGGCGACCGCCGAGCGGCATGGGGTGCAGATCATCGGCTTGCATTGGTTGTTGGCAAAGACCGAGGGCTTCCACCTCACAACCGCAAACTCCAGCGTCAGACGCGCAACGTCGCAGTATCTGATGGAACTCGGTAACGCCTGTGCGGACTTCGGTGGCGACTTGATGGTGCTTGGCTCGCCAGTGCAGCGCAACCTCGAAGACGGCGTTTCGCTCGATCAAGCTTTTGAAAACGCCGCTGACGTTTTGCGCGGCTGCATGTCCGCGCTGCGCGATCGTGGAGTTTGTATCTGCCTCGAACCATTGACTCCAATGGAGACCAACTTCCTCAACACTTGCGCTGACGCGATGCGGTTGATCGAGATGGTCGGCTCGCCAAATCTTGTGTTGCACCAGGATGTGAAAGCAATGCTCGGCGGAGAATCAGAGTCCATCGAAACCATCATCGAACGCTTCGCACCGCACGTTGGACACTTCCACGTCAACGATGTGAATCTGCTCGGCCCCGGCATGGGACCAACCAATTATGCCCCGATTTTCCGGGCTTTACTGCGAACAAACTACTCCGGCTGGGTCTCGGTGGAAGTCTTCGACTATCGACCTGGTGCCGAGAAGATCTCGCGTGACAGCATTAATTACATGCGCGATGTACTGAGTCAGTTGTCGAAGTCGTGAGCATGCGGATGACTTGGTGATCGCGCATCCTCGCATGTCATCTCTGAGCACCTGATGACCTGCAACACACTTCATCGCGAGATCATTTTCAGGTCGTCATGGTGCGCGATGGATCGAATGAACTCTGAATCGCGCCTTCATCGCGCCCAAAAGTTCTCGTCACAATCTGTGCAAATCTGTCAAGAATTGGGTTGCATGAAATAAAAAAAGACGTCACGATGATTCGCGTCAAGTGTGAGCAACTAGCAACGGATCGCAGTTGTCACCCTCAACGAATCGAAACGAGATTCACATCACGGTTCGGTTCGCTGAAATCGGAACGACGAACATTCGCGGCATGAGGCTCACAACGACCTATCACGGTTGGTAGGTCGGACACCAAGGTGTGGTGTTCGTCAAACTCGTATCAGCCCGGTTAGCCAAGCGAGCGAGACGGTCACCCAGTTTGCTCTGTAAGGAGTGCTACTGTGGCAAAGAAAAAGGCTGCGAAGGCTGCGAAGAAAGCTCCCGCGAAGAAGGCTGCCGCGAAGAAGAAGTAATTCTTCTCGCGCACCTAGCGGTGCTCAGCTACAGCAAGCAAGAAGCGGTCGGAAACGGCCGCTTCTTCTATTTGATGGAGTCCTGGCAACAGATGATTCCTGCAAGAATGCTCGCTTTTTTGGGGCAAAGAATCACGAATCGGTCTTTCTTCATGCGTGAAATTCGGCATACTTACGCACCCGCAAAGGTAACCCTTCGCCGCTTCCACGGTCGCATGAGGTGACTGTACTGGCGAAGGACTTCTGTGGCTCAATGATGAGGTGCCACCTTGAAGTCTCAAATCTGTCTGGGCCGCGCCGCATGGATTGCAGCGGTGGCCGTGCTAATGCTCGCGGCGATGGAGCCTGCTGAATCTCGCGGACAATCGAGTGAAAACGATGCGCCTCGTCCAATCGCTTTTGGTCCCGAGAAAGGGACGTTGGTGATCTGTGGCGGCGGGATCTTACCCGAATCGTTGCGCTCCAAGGTGGTCGAACTGGCTGGAGGCGAGCATTCGAGGATCGTGGTGGTTTCCACCGCCAGCCAGACTGCGGACACCCCGGACATCGAGACCTACGTCGCTTGGTGGCGCCAGCAGAAGTTGGCCGAGCTGACGATTCTGCACACGCGCTCGAGAGATGAAGCAGACACCGAACGGTTCGTCGAGCCGCTCACGCGAGCAACGGGCGTATGGTTCATGGGTGGCAACCAGGCTTGGCTCATCGACACGTACTCGAGAACGCGCACGGAAGCTGAGTTGCACAAACTGCTCGAACGGGGCGGCGTGATCGGCGGCACTTCAGCAGGTGCGGCGGTGATGACGAAGACGATGATTCGCCGAGGGAGTCCGACCGCCGAAGTCGGTCGTGGCTTTGGATTCCTCGATGGAGCGGTTGTCGATCAACACTTCGTTCGCCGGATGAGACAAGATCGGTTGCTCAAGGTCATCGAGCAGCAGCCAGCACTTGTCGGCCTGGGCATCGACGAAGGGACGGCACTGCTCGTGCAAGGTCGCCGATTGTCGGTGCTTGGCGATTCCGAAGTGCGTGTCTGCTTCGCTCGGACGGAGTCGCGAGAACCGTTGATTGAAAGTCTGCGCAGCGGGGACAAGGCGGACCTGAGTGCTCTCTGTCGTGTCGCTTTGACACGACAGCAACCACGAATGCAACGACTTCTCGCCGCGCCGCAGGTTTCGGAAGGAACTTTGGTCATCGTCGGCGGGGACGCGGTACCGAACGAAGCGACCGAGCGTTTTGTGGCCGCCGCCGGTGGCACAGACGCAACCATTGCCTTGATGTCCATCGACGGTGAATCCTCCGAGGTCGCGGATGCCGAGTTAATGGACCGGCTGCGCAAAGCGGGCGTGAAGAGCGTGCAACGTGTTGAAGTCACGTCGCGACAACAAGCGGACGACCCAAAACTCGCGGCACTGCTGAAGTCGATTGGCGGAATCTGGCTGTGCGGTGCGCGTCCAGATTCGTTCGTCGAATCCTGTCTGGGCACGGGTGCCGAGCAGCTTTGCCGCGACGTCCTGCGTCGCGGAGGGGTCATCGGCGGCACTGCGGCGGGAGGCTTGATGCAGGGTGACTTTCTCTTGAACGCCAGCCCGGTCCCGACAAAGCGGATGATGGACGGCTACGACCGGGGATTCGGATTCTTTCCCGGAGTCGCGATTGCACAGTGCTGGCAGAAAGGGGAAACGCCTTCGGAGCTGACCCAACTCCAGCAAGAGCATCCGCAGCTCGTTGGTCTGGGCATCGAGGAATCGACCGCGCTCATCGTTCACGGCCACACGATGGAAGTCGTCGGCAAGAATCAGGTCGCGGTGCTTGATGGATCGACGGACTCCGCGTCTCCGCGATCCTCGGTTTTACAAGCCGGAGACCGCTACGACTTCAAAGATCGAGTGCGAGTCAGCCGCAAAGAGAGCGAATAGCACCGGCGTTGCTACACTCCGTCTGCCATGACGGAGTCGCTCAATATCGCGAATCGCCTGACCACCTCGGCCGCACGCTGGCCCGATCAGATTGCAGTCGTGCAGCCAAACGGTCGCGACTCGGCGAGCCAGTACCGCTATCGGACTTGGACGTTTTCGCAGCTCGAACGAGAAGCGACCGCCATCGCCAACGGACTGCTCGCTTGGGGAGTGCAACCCGGCCAGCGATTAGTGCTGATGGTCCGCCCCAGCTTCGAGTTCATTGCCCTCACATTCGGTTTGATGCGAGCCGGTATCGTGGCCGTGCTGATCGACCCGGGCATGGGCCGCTCGCACATTTTTCAGTGTCTGGAAGAGATCAATCCCGACGGCTTCGTCGCGATCCCAGTCGTCCAAGCGATTCGAGCTTTCAAACGTCGCCAGTTTCCAAACGCGAGATTCAACGTCACCGTCGGTGGTCACAAGTGGCTGTGGAGCGGGAAGACCTACCGCGAATTGCTGGCGGCCGCTCCCGGCTTCCCATTTCCCACTCCCCATTCCGCTCTCGCCGCCATCATTTTCACCAGCGGCAGCACCGGTCCACCCAAGGGAGTCGTCTATGAGCACAGCATGTTCGACGCCCAAGTCGATTTGCTCCGAGACTTCTACGGCATCCAACCGGGAGAGATCGACCTGTCCGGTTTCCCGCTGTTCGGTCTGTTCAATGCGGCGATGGGAGTCACGACCGTCATCCCAGACATGAACCCGATGCAGCCGGCTCGTGTCGATCCCGTTCGCATCTTGGCTCACCTGCGAGACTGGAATGTGACGCAGGCGTTCGGCTCACCGGCAATCTGGAATCGCGTTGGACGGCATTGCGAATCGACCGGTGACAAACTTTCCGCCACACTGAACCGTGTTCTGTCAGCCGGAGCGCCGGTGCCAGTCCACGTCATCGAACGGATGCGCCGAGCATTCTCGAATCCGGATGCCGACATCCACACCCCCTACGGTGCTACGGAATCACTTCCCATCGCGTCGATCTGCGGACGCGACGTGCTCGAACAGACTGCGCCAAGATCGCAACAAGGAGCCGGCACCTGCGTCGGTCGAACATTTCCCGGCATCAACGTGAAGATCATCCCGATCACGGATGATCCAATCGCCTCAATGGACGACGCGAGCGAACTCCCATGTGGTGAGATTGGCGAAATCATCGTGCGCGGACCGTCGACCACTCGCGAGTACTTTCTGCGACCGGAGGCGACAACAGCGGCGAAAATTCGAAACGCCAACATCCCTCGCCCCTCGCCCCTCACCCCACGCCCCTCCCTCTATCACCGCATGGGGGACGTCGGATACCTCGACGACGAAGGCCGACTCTGGTTCTGCGGACGCAAGGCACACATGGTCGAAACGGCGCGAGGTCGGCTGTTCACGATTCCGTGCGAAGCAATTTTCAACAATCATCCGCGTGTGTTTCGGTCGGCGCTGGTGGGCATTGGCTCGAAACCGCAGCAGCAACCGGTCATCATCGTTGAACCCGAAGCGGGTCAGTTTCCAGAATCGCCTGCCGACCAAACACGTTTTCGAGCGGAGCTATTGAACCTCGGACGAGCCAATCCGCTCACGGCGTCGATCGAGACGGTCTTGTTTCACCGCGCACTCCCTGTGGACATCCGGCACAACGTCAAAATTTTTCGAGAGAAGCTCGGACCGTGGGCAGAGTCAGAGCTCAAACGCCAACGATGGTGAGCCCGTCACTTGCTCCTTCTGCGATCATCTGCGAAATCTGCGTTTCAATTCAAAGAGTGAAACGCTGATTTCGCAGAGGAACGCAGAGAACAACTCCTTCAGAGCCAGGAAGAACGCCGTGGAGCAATCACAGGAACAAACGAGTCAAGGTTCTCAGGAGTCCTCGGCAACAATCTGCCGATCAGCATGTCCGGTTTGCGGCGGGACGTTGATGGAGATTCGACACAAGCTGCAATGCTCGCAATGTCACACGATCTGCGAGACCTGTTGCGAAGGTGGCCGCGGTTGAGTGGGGCGACGATGGAACTGCGTGAATTCGCCGAACGGATCCTGCTGAGCGAAAGTCTCGACGAAAAACTGGCTCGCGCGACACGGTCGTGGACGGACAAGCAACCGGGCGAGGCGTGGCGACCGGAACAGCCTGCTCGGTCACAGGATCTTCAATTCGCCGCTCGGCGAACCGCGCCGACGATGCCAAAACCCGGTGCATTCAAGGACGTGAAGAAGCGGGCGATTGCGCATCACATCATGGCGAACCATGAATTGCAGGCGCTGGAAGTCATGGCCTGGGTACTCGTCGCGTTTCCCGATGCTCCGGCGGATTTTCGTCGGGGCTTGGTTGATGTGATGACCGATGAACAGCGGCACACTCGGCTGCATGTCGAACGAGCAGCGGCGCTCGGACTGCGATTCGGTGAGTTGCCGGTCAACTGTTACATTTGGCGAAAGGCTCAGCAGTTCGACAGCGTTCTGGATTATCTCGCCACGCTTCCGTTGGTGTTCGAGGGAGCGAATCTCGATCACACATTGGAGTTCGCGACGCACTTCGAACACGCTGGCGACGAGCGTAGCGCGGCGATCCTGCGAGCGATCCACCATGACGAAATCCAGCATGTTGCCTTTGGACTCGAATGGCTGCAAAAACTCAAGTCGCCGAATCAATCCGATTGGGAAGCATTTCAATCGCACTTGAAGTGGCCGTTGCGTCCGGAGAAGGCTCGCGGTGAAGTCTTCCAGCGAGCCGCTCGACGCGCAGCGGGAATGACGGACGAATTCATCGATCAATTGGCGAGAGCAGCACAATGATGAATGTTTTGAAAATATCCGCTCTGATCGTCGTGTTGTTGTTCGCCGTATCGGCCAACGCTGCCGAAACGAAAGCTCGGCCGAACGTGTTGTTCCTGTTTGCCGATGACATGCGCGCCGATTCGATTGCCGCGCTGGGCAACCCGACCGTGAAGACACCGAACCTCGACTCACTCGTGAAGCGCGGGTTCGTGATGCGGAATGCGTACTGCTTGGGAGGCAACTCGGCCGCGGTCTGCACGCCGAGTCGCAACATGCTCCTTTCCGGCAAGGCATTCTTCCGCTGGAAGGATTTCGCGCCGCCGAATAACCCGAAGCAGAAAGGCGGGATCGCTCCGGGGGACGGGCCGAATTTTCCGCTGTCGATGAAGTCGGCCGGATACTTCACCTACCACCACGGCAAGAAGGGAAACACGGCTCCGCTGATTCAGGCGAAGTTCGACGTCAACAAGTATCTGACCAACGACGAAGCCGAACGACGGAGCGGTGAGCCGGGCCAAGAGATCGTCAATGACGCGATCACATTCCTGCGTGAGCGGCCGTCCGATGCGAAGCCGTTCTTCATGTACTTGGCGTTTGGCAACCCACACGATCCACGAGTTGCCGCGCAGAAGTATCTCGACCAGTACGACCGCGACACGATTCTGCTGCCGAAGAACTATCGGCCGGCGCATCCATTCGACAACGGCGAGATGACCGTCCGCGACGAGAAGCTCTTGCCGTGGCCGCGCACTGAAGCGGACGTTCGCCGCACGTTGCACGAGTACTACGCGACGATCACGGCCCTCGACTTTCACATCGGTCGGCTGCTGGAATCGCTGCGGCAGGCCGGACAACTCGACAACACGATCGTTCTGTTCGCAGCCGATCAAGGGATCGCAGTCGGCAGTCACGGGTTGCTCGGCAAGCAGAACTTGTACGACGCAGGCATGAAGGCTCCGCTGATCTTCGCCGGGCCGGGCATCCCGCGCGGCGAGAGCCAGGCTCTGCTGTATTTGCTCGACATCTATCCGACGGTTTGCGATTTGGTTGGAGCCGCGCCGCCGGAAGGCATCGACGGCTTGAGCTTCAAGCCGGTCATCACCGGCGAATCGAAAACGAAGCGGCAAGAGTTGTTCCTCAGCTACCTCGGCGTCCAACGAGCCATCCGCGACGAGCGTTGGAAGTTGATCCGCTATCCGCAGGTGAACGTCACGCAACTCTTCGATTTGCAGGCTGACCCGGACGAGATGCAAAACCTCGCGGACAATCCGGCTCAGCACGAGCGAGTGCAGGCGATGCTCGCACGACTGGCCGAAGTCCAACCGACTTGGGGTGACACCGCACCATTGACGGTGTCCAATCCCAAGCCCGCCGCTTGGTCGCCGCCATAGAACCCGTAGCCCGGCTCTCCGAGTCGTGCTACGTGAATGTCTCAAGCCAAGAGAGTTCTTCTGTATGACCGATATTCAACGATTCGGAGTGACACGTCGCTGGTCAGATGCCGTTGTGCATGCCGGCGTGGCCTACTTCGTCGAGGTTCCAGATGACATGACTCAGGACGTGCGGGGGCAGATCTCTCAGGTGCTGAATCAGATTGACGAGCGGCTCAAGCTGTTCGGCAGCAACCCGACTCGGCTGTTGCAGGTGTTGATCTATTTGCCGAACCTAGCCGACGGGGCGGTGCTCAATTCGCTGTGGGACGAGTGGGTTCCCGAAGGCCATGCCCCTGCGAGGGCCTGCGTCCAAGCCGCACTCGGACATCCGGACTGCCGAGTCGAGATGGTGATCACGGCTGCCGTTTGACCTGAGAGGATTTGGTCATGCCACGAGCGAATCGGTTTCGTCATCAGCCTTACGTCGCGTGGGAATCGCTGCCGATTCCCGCGACGGTGTCGGCGGTGCAGACTGATCAAGTGGCGAACCTCGACGTCGGTCAGACGCTGCGGCGTCTGCGTGTGCGGCATTGGTTTCTCGTGCATGGCACCTTTGTCGGCGACGATCCGTTTGGCGTGGCGACGAAGCTCGATGAGATGATCGAGTCGGTGAATCCGATGCTCCGACCGCTGGTCAAGAAGATGACGATGGAGTCGTGGGGGCGAATGCTGCGCGGCATCAATCAACGGCTCGGCAACCGCTTGATGGGGGAGACCGGCAGCTTTCGTGACGACTACCTCGACGACGCGCGATCGCTATTGAAAACGGACGAGGTCAAGGTCGAACGCTTCGATTGGTCAAGCGGCAACGATCACTTCGCGCGCGCGGAAGCCGCGGTGAAGCTGTTCAATCGCTTGGCGGACTTGCCGATCGATCGCGCAACCGAACGGTTGCTGTTGTGGGGACACAGTCATGCCGGCAACGTGTTCGCGTTGTTGACGAATTTGCTGGCGAATGATCGCGACGCCGTGAAGTCTTTCTTCGCAGCCGCGGGTCGCTTCGGAGCCGAACGTCCCGAATGGAAGTCCGCGGTCGAGCGACTCGCCGCCGCACCGTCGCCGCATCCGTTGGCGAAAGCTTTGTGCCTGGTGACCTTCGGTACGCCGGTTCGTTACGGCTGGGATCGAGACGGGTACGCTCGACTGTTGCACATCGTGCAGCATTGTCCGGTCAGCGCGCGGGCCGAGTGGTTAGCGAAACCGGCGCTGCCGCAATCGCTCGACGATGTGCTCAAGGCGAAGCACGGCGACTGGGTGCAATCGTTCGGAGTCGCCGGGACCGACCTGCGGCCGATGGATCGTGAGACACGCGACGTGCATCGCGCGTTGGGCGAATTGCTCGAAGCCGGAGTCACCGAGCCGCAGATCGCACAGAACTCGCTGCTCGAACATTTTCCGGAGGCGGCTCGCGTCCGCGTTCGCGAGAAGTTCAAGGATTTTCTGGTTCTGCTCGAACGACTGCGATGCGGTCAACGGGTTCCGTCTGACGGTGACGCGGCTTGGCTGTTTGATTACGGTGCCGAGGAGACGGAGAAGCTGGGCCACGGGGTTTACACGAAACGGGCGTGGCTGCCGTTTCATGCCACTCGCACCGCCGATTGGCTGATGCGAACGATGGAGTCCTGATGGCCGACGAAGATTCAGAAAGTAGGATGAGTACTCTTGCCCGTCCCGAGTCCGATCCCCATTCAGAAAACGCGACGGGGCAGAGTGTCCATCCTCCGTTTGCTCCGTACTTGTGGATGTTGTGCGGCGCGTTCGCGTTCACGGTGATGAGCACGTTGGCGCATCTCGTGCGCGACCGGTTCACTTGGCAGACGATCGCGATGGGGCGGTCGAGCGTGCCGTTCTTGCTGACCGGCCTGTCGGCGTTGTTGGCGGGAGGCCAATTGGTCGTGTTCGGCCCGCGAGCGCTGTGGCTGCGCAGCTTGGCAGGCAGCACGAGCCTGGTCTGCACGTTCTACGCGCTCACGCGATTGCCGGTGGCCGACGCGCTGACGCTGACGAATCTGTTTCCGATTTGGGTGGCATTGCTGTCGTGGCCGTTGCTGAGTCAGCGTCCGGGCGTGTTCGTGTGGTGCTGCGTGGTCTCGGCCGTCTGCGGAGTCGTCTTGATCCAGCAGCCGCACTCGCCGGACGGGAACCTGGCGACGATCACGTCTTTGATTGCCTCGTTCACGAGCGCGCTGGCGATGATCGGCCTGCATCGCGTTCAAGGAGTCGATACGCGCGCGATCGTGTGGCACTTCAGCGCCGTGTCGTTGATCTTCGCGAGCCTGGCGATGGGTTTGATCGAAAGCCCCATGCCGGTCGAGCCGCAACCGCGCAC
>CAMAWN010000128.1 GCA_945861865.1 Candidatus Kuenenia stuttgartensis
CCTCTTCAGTTGTCGTGCCAAGAGTCAGTCGCAGCGGGCGACTATTTCAAGAAGAAATCAGACGGGCCTTTGCAGGTGTAGTACGGATAGACGACGGCTGCGGCCGGCTGGTTCTGGGATGGGTACGTCAAATTCTTCGGTTGGCGATATTCGAACGTGTGATGGTGTTTCGGCCAGTGATAGTTCTCAGGACAGTCATTCGGGTTTTTCGCCCATTCCGGCGGGTACGACATTGAGTCCGCACCGGCCGGCCCGTCGTAGTACATCGGAGCGGGCATGGCTCCCATCGGACCATGCACTCCCATTGGACCACTCGCGCCCTGGGAATACGGCGCGGGATTCTGTCCGCGAACAACTGCGTGATTTGATTGGCAGCCCACGATCGCCACCATCCCAGCGAACAGAGCACACAGCATCCATTGAGATTTCATGATTCCTCGCCTCCCTGCGAATTTGAGCGATGCACTGACTCGACGACCGACAGCATCTCGATCGTCGTGGAACCCAATCCTTCAAGCTTGTTATCGACCTGCAGGCTCGGCGGATTGCGAGGATTCCTCACAACCGGAAAAGTCAGCCCAGTCCGCGAAATTCCTCGATCTTGCAGCACATTCCGAGGACAGATAGAGTCCGACCCGCTCAGGATCGCCCCCGGCAAGTCACCGACTTCGCCGCAAATAGCACTCTGCCAGCCACTTGCCACCAACAGAGTGACACTGCTCAAAGGATTGACCGGTATGTTCGTCGCCGCTTCGAGTCGCTGTTTTTCCGATAAAAGTTTCGCGGAAGCGTGTCACCTGATCACGGATTTGGAGTTCGACAAAGTCGAGCTCTGGTTCGACGACAACAGTCAGCACCTGCGTCCCAGTGACGCGGTGAAGAACCTCGAAGGTTTTTTTGCTCAATATCGCGAAGCCACCCGTCTCACGCCGGTCGCGTTTTGTTTGGAGCACGACGTTCCCGCACCCGTGCTGCATGATCTCTGCAAACTGGCAAAGCTGATGCGCGTCGCACAAATCACGGTTCCCGCTTCGGCGTTGGGGACTCCCTTCAACGAAGAGATCGACCGCCTCCGCAATTTCGTCCGACTGGCCAATGAGGAAACGATCCGGCTTTCCATCAAAACGAAGACCGGCACGTTGACCGAAGACCCGCGAACGGCCGTGGAACTCTGCCAATCGGTACGCGGTCTCGGATTGACGCTGGACCCCAGCTACTACCATTGCGGACCGCACGCTTCGCGAGACATCGACTCGTTGATGCCGCTGGTCTATCACGTCCACCTTCGCGACAGCACCGCCACGCAACTTCAGATTCAAGTCGGTCTCGGCGAACTGGACTACACGCGACTGATCGCTCAACTCCACAAGGAGAATTTCGAGCGGATCCTCTCCGTCGAACTCTTCCCGGAGCTTTACGATTCAGAAATCAACCGCCTGCTGGAAATGCGCAAGTTGCGAATGCTGCTCGAAACGCTGCTGTAGACCGAGCACTCTGGCACACACTGCTCAGCAAATTTAGGTTGATTTCTTGCGGATCGCGCGACGAAGCTTGTCCGCGCCGGACGTTTCTTTCGCCGCATCGAGGGATGCCAAGGACCGCGAGACAGATTCCAGCAGCACTTCCATCGCGAACGGCTTGCGGAGGTAATCGTCGACGCCGAGCATCTCAGCGTAGGCTTTGTGCCGCCCGCCTTCATTGGCGGTGATCATGATGACCTTCGGCGGACTCGGCAGACCTTTGAGGAATTCCAGCACCGGAAAGCCGCCCATTTTCGGCATCATCATGTCGGTGATGACCAAGTCTGGAGAAATCGACTCCGCCAGCCGCCGGCCTTCGAGACCGTTTTGGCCCCATTGCACCGCGTATCCAGCATTCTCCAACACTTTGAGCAGCGTCGAGGCGATCTCGCGGTCATCTTCGATCAATAAAATCGTTCGTCCGGCGGGCATGGCATTCTCCTTGGCCGAAATTCCTGCGGCGTCGAATAGTAGGCCGGCGGGCAAGCGTTCTCAAGCACTCTCTTCGAGCACCAGGCCTTGTTCGCCAATCTCGAACGGCACAATCGCATCGTCACAAGCACTGCCACGATGCTTGGCGACATGCAGCGCGCGACGCATGCGCAACCCGTCACGAACCTTGCCCATCAGGATGATCGTATTGGCATTCGACAGCGAGTCGCCGCTCTCCAACGGTCGGGCCAAGAGATCATCGAGCATGACTTCATGCGACGTGTAAAGCAGCGTACAACCGATTTCTCGATGGTCGTACCGGTGCGTTGCAACATTGTCGGCTTGCGACCGGAAATGAACGCGGAACAGATCGCGCGCGACCCAGTCATCGTCCTTTCGCAGGATCTGATGATAAATGTAGTCGATCACCTGGAACTGAAAGCTGTCGCTGTCTCGCTCGGTCGGTTCGATGCCATCGAGCACGCAGCGACGCACGCCATGCACGAAGTTGCCGTAAAAAAACTGCACCGCACGATCGAGTTTGCGAGCCAATTCCGCGTTCCATTCCTGCCACTCTTCCACGGAGAGATCGGCCTGAGTGACTCGGCGTCCGCTGCGGCGGAACAAGTGCAGATAGTCATGTCTCACGCGATCGCGTTGCCAGACATCCTCGGCGTCGATGCTGCCTTCAGAAGCGAACTCTCGGAAACTCCAATCGAACAAACGCCGCGCGTACTCAGCCTGATTCTGCGAATCGCCGCGCGTCGTGAGATCCAGCACCAGCCCCGGCTCGCCTTCCTGCGTTCGTCCCGCGTGAGCGAATTGCAGCCCAAGCTGTGTCTTGCCGATGCCGGTCGCGCCAACAACCACGGTCAGGGTGCCAGGCAGCAAGCCTCCGCCAAGCATGTCGTCCAAGCGCGGGATGCCAGTGCTGAGGCGAGACGTCATCGGTTTCCATCCGGCTAAAACGCGGGGCCGCCGGATTTTTGCGGGGCGACCTGCTTCACGGCCGGAGCCTGTGAGGATGCAGCAACGGTGCCAGCTCCGATCTCACGGCGCGAGGCGTACCGAATCGGGAACGAGGCCCACACAGTGTTCATGACAGCCCCCGGCTCACCCATGATTCTTTCAGGACCGTCAAAGATGCGTTTGGGCCATTTCGAGAAAACCCATTCGCTGGTCCATTGAGTGAAGCCCAGCCATTGTCGATCGGGAGCCATGCCAAAGAAATTTCCCCGCTCCGCTTTAAACCCCAGGAATTCACGACCGAGTGGTGCTGTGTGCAACGCCGTCAACAGAAACGCCATCGTCACGTAGCCTGCCAACACGCCACAGCCCCAGCGAGCGCACTCGTGGACCATGCGATGCACGCTGATGTACGACGGCGACAAGTAGTCCGCTCCAGCCCTCAATCCGGCCACCGCGGCCCCGAACAATCCCACCAGCACGATCAAATCCAGACGAGCCTGCCAGTAGTAATTCGAACCCAGCAGGTTATCGCAGATCGGCTCGAAGAAATTCATTGAGAAGAGTCCGCCGAGAATCACGCAGAACGCGGTGATCGCCGCGCCCCACGCTCCTTCGCCGGCGACGCAGTACGTCACTCCCGCGAAGATGAACAAGAGCAGAATGTCGATGACGGCCATGTTGGCTCCTCGCGATTTTCTATTTCACGACCCGCAGTAACTCGTCAATCGACGTGATGCCCTTCACAACCAGCCGCAGTCCTTCTTCCTGCATGTAGAGCATTCCGCCTTTGCGAGCTTCCGCTTTGAGCGCCGACAGCGCGGCCTTCTCTCGGATCAGGTCGCGCATGCGATCGTTAATCACCAGCAGTTCGTAAACGCCGACTCGGCCACGGTAGCCCATGCCACCGCAAGTCGGGCACGCGGCGTTCTCGCCTGCCTTGGGCGGGCGGTAGAGCTTGTCGATTTTCTCCGCCGGCAGATTGGCCTTCTTCAGGAACTCGGGCTTCGGGACGTACGACTCTTTGCAATCGGGACAGAGCCGTCGAGCCAATCGCTGAGCGAGGATCGCGCTGAGCGAGCTCGACAACATCGACACATCGACGCCGAGGTCGATCATGCGATACAGCGCAGTGATGGCGTCATTCGCGTGAACCGTCGAAAAAACCATGTGGCCGGTGTTCGCCGCTTGGCAGGCGATGTTAGCGGTTTCGCCGTCGCGGATCTCGCCGATCATGACGATGTCTGGATCTTGCCGCAGCACGCTTCGCAGCGAGGTGGCGAAGGTCTGTTCCGCCTTCGTGTTGATCTCGATCTGTGTGACGTTCGCCATCTTGTATTCGACGGGGTCTTCGATCGTGATGATGTTCTGCTGGTGCGAGTCAATGTCGTTCAGGCAGGCATACAACGTCGTTGACTTACCGGCTCCGGTCGGGCCGCAGACCAGCAGCAGACCGTGCGGCTGATGGACGATCTCTTTGAGCTGCTCTTCGAGGTGCTTGCGAAAGCCGAGGTCGAGCAGCGTGCTGACGGAATTCGATTGATCGAGGATGCGCAGGGTCATCTTCTCGCCATCGCGAGTTCCCTGCGTGGCGACGCGAAAGTCGATTTCGCGACCGTCGGTCACCGCGCGGAAGCTGCCGTCGAGCGACTTACGCTTCTCGGTGATGTCCATCGCGGCCAAAATTTTGAAGATGTTGATGACGTTGTCGCCAAGCGCCCGGTCGAACGGCTCGACCGAATACATCACGCCATCCACGCGCAGCCGAACCTGCAACTCATCTTCTTTCGGTTCGAGATGGATATCGGTTGCGCGTTTGATGATCGCGTCGTAGACCAACTCCTTCGCCGCCAGGAACCCGCGCGAGTTTTCGACTTGCGAACCACGGCTGGTGTCGCGACGGCCAGTCGAGGTTTTGCCAATGAACTCGATGTCCGGGCCAAGCATTTGCTGCTTCATCTTCTTGCCGCCGAGGTGCAACCCCATCCGAGCCAGGGTGCGAAACACGACGCTCTTGATGTGTTTATGGGTGAGCAGCCGGGCGGAATCCGGCACGCAGGCGTTTCGCTCGCGGATGTACAAACCCAGCGGCAAGCCTTGCAGTGCGAGGCTCAGCAACAGTCCCAGCGAGAACGGCGACATCATCACGCCGACCAGCAGAGACGCCAGACCGCCGCCAAAGTACGCCGAGTTCCAAAACTCACTGTTGACCTTCAGCGAACTGGCGTCTTGATTGACCCACTTTCCCAAAACCACCCAGCCGAAAAACAAACCAACGATTGGCACAAACTTCCACAGGCTCAAGTAAAAACCGGCGGGTTGCCCCCAAGCTCGATTGCCTCGCAGGAATCCGTCCGGGTTCGGCGGAAATCGACGGACGTCGCGTACTGCGGCAACTGCTGGTTGAGCCGCAGGAGTGGTCTCTGCCTCAGGTGCGGCATTGTTCGCGGGAGCTGGTTGAGCGAATGACTCGTTCGCGATGCTCAGCGCCAGCAGCACAATGGCGACCATCCGCCTCAGCCAGCGCGTTCGTTTTGACTCATTCTCACGAGGTCGCATCATCGGCTAACACTCACCGCAATCGGCCGCCGCTCGGTCAGCACAGCCCTGGCCAGGATTTCACCCGTTCAAGAGTGAAGCATGGTACTGGCGACTCGGAGCACTGGCTAGTTTCGGCGCACGGTGTCGTTCGCCAGTCGGCGACCACGTTACGAGAACATGGCTGACGAGAGGCCGACATCCACAATGCTGCACGCACAGATCACCGGCAGAGCGAGTTCCTCCGCGGCCGACAACAACTCTTCGCTCTCGCTGCCGGGATTTAGCCAGACCTCGCGCGGATGACATGCGACGATGTCATCCAGCAGCGTGATCCCGATTTCCGGCGGAAGATAGACGGTGACCCGATCCAGCGACCGAACCGGAACCTCCCGCAGCGAACGATACGCGCGGAAGCCCTCGATCTCAGCCGCCTGCGGGTTGATTGGGAAGACCTCCCAGCCCGCTCGTGCATGAGCACGCACCGATTTGTTGCCGTACTTGGCGCGATCGCGGCTGGCTCCCAAAACGGCAACGGTGGGCATGAGAAAATCCAATTCCATGTCCGGCGAGCGGGGGATGTCAATCCCCCGAGAATGGCCGGGCAGTCCGAGCACTCGGAGAATTGACCTCCTCCGCACTCCACAAGACTACGACATCCGAATCGGCTCGTAATCCGAAAACACGCGAGCCAGATCGAATGGCAGGTTGCGTTGCAGCCGCACCTCGCCAACGTCCAGCAGCGTGTGCATGATCGTGCCGATGAGATTGCGGATCGTAACCTTGTCCGAGTTCGGTTCCCCCGCGTCTTTCGACGATTGGCCGATGACTCGCCCCATCGGCAGGCCGCCGCCGGACAGCAGCAGCGGCGCGAGATTGCCCCAGTGATCGCGACCGCCGCGAGCATTGATGCGCGGCGTGCGGCCCATCTCGCCGCAGCAGACCAGCAAGATCTTGTCGGAGAGGCCGCGAGCTTCGACATCCTCGATGAACGCCGACACGGCGTGATCGAACGGCACGCCGCAGTATTTCATCCCCTCTTCGACGCCGGCGTTGTTGACGTCGGCGTGATTGTCCCACACAAAATTCGTCGTCACGGTGACGAACTTGCAGCCCGCCTCGCACAACCGCCGAGACAGCAGCAACAGTTTTCCGAGCGTCTGCGTGTGATCGGTGTAGAACTTGTAGTTGTTCAATTTCTTGTCGATGTCCTCCGGACGAATCAGCGGAGCGGTGTCGTAGCGAGCGATCGTCTTCGGGTCTTCCTTGCTGAGATCGAATGCCTCAGAGACACCGCGCAGGATCGTGTCGAGCGCCTGCTCTTGAAACTTATCGAGACCTTCCGCTTCGCCGCGCACGTCCACCGTGCGGCGGATGCGATCAAACTCCTGCCGCAACTTGCGGCGGTCATCGAGCCGGTCGCGCGGCAGCGTCAGCTTCAAACTTTCCTGGAATGGTCCTTCACCTCCGGGCAAGAACGGCGAGTACGCCGACCCCAAGGCTCCCGAATCGGTGAACCGCCCGAAGGCGGTCTGCATCGCTTGAGCTTGCGGATTGATCGCCTGCGGAAAAAGCGCCGCGTTGACCGGCATCCCCGTCTGCGAATTCACCGTCCCTGCCACGCGAGCGTACAACGATCCGAGATTCGCCTTGAGCGTGTCGGCCGAGACAATCGGCTTGATGTCGTGGTTGCCGTCACCGGTGACGAACGATCGCACGACCGTCAGCTTCTCCGCCAACTGCGCGAGCTTCGGATACGTCGCCCCGAACGTGACTCCGGGCAGAGCGGTCTGCACCTCACCGTTGATGCTGTGGATTCCAGAGGGTGCCGTCATCTTCGGATCGAACGTTTCGATCTGACTCGGCCCGCCGTGCATGAACAAGAACACGACCGACTTGTCCGTCATCACGGACCGTCCCGCCGCCGAGGCAGTCGTCCGCAACCAGTCGGCAAGCGTCAGTCCCCCCAACGCCAGCCCGCCGATACGCATGAAATCCCGGCGTGAACCGCGAGCCAACGGATCGAGAATACTCAGCATGAAGCGACCTCCTCGTGGGGCAGGTTTTAAACCAGCGGCACGGCCGGGCAGGTTGAAAACCTGCCCCACGAACGGCAACCAATCAGAGTGACCTTATCCGTATCGGCTGCCGTGTCCAAGCGAAGTTCGGTTTTTTCACGGTGAAGGCCTGGTTATTCTGGCAGCAACGGCACACAGACCAACTCGGTATCGCTGCGAGCGTACACGCGTGAGCCGGCGAAGGCGGGGTGTGCCCAGGTGAAGCCGATGATGTTGGTGCGCGATTGCTCGTGATAGCCGGCAGGGTTCAGACGCGCGAGGATCAGGTCGCCTTCGCTGTTGAGGAGGATCGCGCGGTCGGCATCGCCCAGCCAGACGAGGCTCGCGTGCGGATTGCGGCCGCGCGGGGTCATTTGGTTTGCGTCATCCCAGAGCTTCGTGGCGGTCTTCAGCTCGCAGCAGGTCAGGCCGTATTGCTTGTCGAGCAGATAGACATGGCCGTCGCGGTACAGCGGCTGCGACATCAAGCCGCGCAGGAATTTGTTTTCTTCCCAAGCCAGCTCGGCTTGTTCCGGCTGTGCTCCGAGACGAATCGCTTTTGAGCCGTGCCAGTAGCCGCAGACGAGGACCAGCCCTTCGTGAACGATCGGCTGGGCAATCGCGACGCCGTAGGTAATTTCGTAGGGCACTTGCCAGAACGGTTTGCCGGTCGCGGGGTCGAGGCTGCGAATGTGCGACGGCGTCCAGCAGATCAACTGCCGCCGTTCGTTGTGCGTGAGGATCATCGGCGTCGCGTAGCCGGCGGCATCCGAGTGGCTCTGCCAGACAACCTTCCCGGTGTGCCGATTCAAAGCAGCGATGCTGTGCCCGTCCTTGCCGCCCGGTTGCACGAGGACGTTGTCGCCGTCGATGAGGACGGAGCCGGCGAAGCCCCACTCCTGCAACTTGCCGTTGAGATCGCTGAGGTAATTCACCGACCAGACTTTCTCGCCGGTCGCCGCGTCGAGGCAGCGACACTCGCCGAGTGCTCCGACCGTGAACAGCTTGCCGTCGTGCCACGTCGGAGCGGCGCGCGGGCCGGTGCCGTAGTCGAGCTTGCCGTACACGACCGGATATTCGTGCTGCCAAATCTGTTGGCCGGAGTCGGCCTCGAAGCAGAGCACTCGTTCGGCTTCGGGTTCCTTCTGGCGGTCCATCACGAAGACCCGCTGACCGACAACGGTGACTCCGGAATACCCGCCGCCGATCGGCACTTTCCACTTCGGCTTCAAGCCGTCCTCCGGCCATTTCTCCGGCAGCTTGGGGCCGTGCCAGATGCCGTCGCCGCGAGGTCCACGCCAACGCGGCCAGTCTTCGGCGGACGAAGTGCCGGCAAGAGCAACGACGATCAGGGCTGTGATCCAGCGGTGCATCGGAAACTCCCTCGAATTAATCCGACGTGGCCTCTTGTTGAAACACTTCGGCGATGACTTCTTCCAGCGGGCGGTCTTGGACGCTGACGTCTTCGATCTCGTAGCGGCTGAGCAACGCCGACAGGGTTTGCGCGACTTCGCCGCGCGGAATGCGGAGCTTCAAACGCGGTGACTTGATGTCGAAGACGGTGCCAAAGCGTTCGAGTTCGCCGTTCGCCGGCAGCTCGCTGGCGAATTGCAGTTCGATGATCTTGGTTTGGCTGAAGCGGCCGACGATCGTGGCCAGCGGGCCGTCGTGCTGGATCAAGCCTTGATTGATGATGACCGCTCGCTCGCAGAGAGCCTCAACGTCTTTCATGTAGTGGCTGGTCAGCAGCACGGTGATCTGCCGCTCGCGCTGGTAGTGCTTGAGGAATTCTTGGACCTTGCGCTGCGAGACCACGTCCAAGCCGATCGTCGGCTCGTCGAGCAGCAGCAAGTCCGGGCTGTGCAGCAGCGCGGCGATCAGTTCCATGCGCATCCGCTCACCGAGCGACAGTTCCCGCACCGGCTGGCTGACGAGCTTGCGGACTTCCAGGAGATCGGTCAGTTCGTCGAGCCGGCGCTGAAACGCGACTGGCTCGATGTGATAGATCGCCTCGTGCAAGCGGAACGATTCTTGCGCGGGCAAGTCCCACCAGAGCTGATTCTTCTGCCCCATGACCAGCGAGAAGCGTCGGCGATAGGCGATCTCGCGTTGCCAGGGCGTGAAGCCCAGCGCTGTCGCGGTGCCGGAGGTCGGATAGATCAAACCGCTGAGCAGCTTCAGTGTCGTGGTCTTGCCGGCTCCATTCGGGCCGAGGAATGCGACCATCTCCCCTTGGCGGATCGAGAAGCTGACTCCGCCGACAGCGGTCACGGTTTTGTATTCGCGGCGAAAGAGGCTCTTGAGCGATGCCGCTAAGCCCTCGCGTTTTTGGAACACGCGATAGACCTTGGTGAGGTCGCGAACTTCGATGGCGTTGGGAGCATCGGCGGCGGGTGTCATGGGCGTTATCGTAGGATTCGCAGGCGGTGGACAGTAGGCAACGCAGCCGTGTCGAACTCAACGGCGTGAATGGAAAATGAGAAATGAAAATTAAGAAATGCAAAATGCGGGCATGGCAAGCGGGCGTGTTTGGCCTGTTGATGTTGGCCGTTGGAGCGGCGTTCGCCGAGGAACCGAAAGTGCCGAACGCGGCGAGGTCGGTGCATCTCGGATTTCCGGCTCCCGACGCGACCGTCTTTTACAACGAAGTCACCGTCGAGGAGTCCATACCCGGCAGCTACTTCATGGTCTGCGGATTCAAACACGGCTACTTCGGAATTCAAGAATTGAGCGGTCCGGAAGACAAAGTCGTTCTGTTTTCAATCTGGGAGCCGGGCGAGCAGAACGATCCAAATTCGGTGCCCGCAGATCGGCGCGTCGAAGTGTTGCACAACGACAAAGACGTGCGTGTCGGTCGGTTCGGCAACGAGGGAACAGGAGCGCAGTCGTTCTACAAATTGAAGTGGAAGATCGGGCAGACGTATCGCTTCTGCGTGAAGGCGACCGCCGAGAAACCGAAGACGTCGTTCGCGGCGTACCTGTGGCTTGATGAATCGAACGAGTGGAAACATCTCGCGACGTTCCGGACGCAAACCGGCGGTGAGCCGTTGCGCGGGCTGTATTCGTTCCTCGAAGACTTTCGGCGCGACGGCCGTAGTGCAAAGCAGACTCGTCGGGCGACGTTCGGCAACGGCTGGGTACAGACGACAAACGGAGATTGGGTCGCGCTGACGAAGGCACGATTCACGGGCGATGCAACGCCGCTGGACAACATCGACTCGGGAGTGAAGGATCGCCGCTTCTGGCTGGCGACGGGCGGAGACGTGAAGAATCATGTGCCGCTGAAGTCGATGCTGTCGTGGACGCCGGTCGAACTGCCATCGATCCCCTGATGTAATTTTTGGCAACACGTTGCCGAAGAGCAGCGCTCGTGTTGTGGCCCGGCAACAGCGGGTGGAGCGTTTCACGGTGACACTGAACGCCAATGGGAATTCTTCGATCAACTCGAACAGGTCGTGCGATTGCAAGACGCGCACGCGCTGGCCGTCGATCACCGTTTTTGGCGGCCGACCGAATTGCGCGAGATGATCGTGACTCACGACCGCCGGGCGACAATTCGCTCGCGATTACAACGCTGGTTGGCCGGAGACCGGCGAGTTACTTCAACGTCTTATTGCTGAAGTCTGCGATCTCGGAACCGATAAACTTCAAGAGGCCCTCGTCGAATCGCGTCGAGCCAGTCACGCGACCGTTCTTCGCATCCAGCTTGGTCTCGATCGTGTCCTTGCCCTCTTTTAGGACTTCCAGCGCGAGCTTGAGGTGCGCCGCACGCTCTTTCTTGTCCTTGAGGTCCGCGTCGGACAACTTCACGTCAGACGGCTTCGCGTCCATCCGGACTCGCCGCGCGTCGACGAGTTCCAACCACGGATTGACACGATAGAACAATGTCAGGAAGTTGCTGGCCAGCGCCGCATTCGGCTGAGCCGAGTCCGCGATCGCCTTTTTCAGAGGATCGAGCGACTTCGGACCAATCGCGACCCACCACGCCTTCGGGCCGGTCGCCACATAAATCGGAGCCCCTTTGCCGAAGAGCAACTCGATATCTTCGTTGCTGTCGGGAGTCGCCACCGTGTGAATCGTGTAGTCACCGACCTTCTCGACGTCGAATTGCACTTTGATTCCGTCGTTGAGTTTCGGGAGTTGTTCCAGAATCCCTTTGAGAGCGGTCCCGTCTTTGGCCTTCAGAGCGAAAACGAGATTCGCCTTCTCGCCGGTTGCCTGTGAAACTTCGATCAAGCCGTCGAGGACCCCTTCGTTGACGCCGTCCTCCAGCATGTCGAAACAGTTTTTCCAGGCCTTCTTGCCGGCGACTTTCTGCTCGGAGGTGTAACCCTTGGAGGCTTCAATCCGAACATCCGAACTGGCGCGAAACAGCGGCATGGCCCCCAAGAAATTGGCCTTCCGGAATCTATCCAGAGGGAAATGAATGCGTCCGCTGAGAATCGCACCTTCGGCACGTGGGACGCCAGAGAACATTCCAGGCGCTTGGCCCAGCAGTTTGGCACTCACGTCCAGATCAGTGCCGGGGATCGCTTCGAGTTCCAGGTCCAACCGAGCTTCTTTCTTCGGCGCGTCGGTGGTCCAGCCGAGCATCAACTCGGAGGACTCAGAAATGAATCGGCTCAACTCGCCGAGGTTGTGATCGAGGAACGCCTTCTGCACCGCGAACGCCTCGGGGAGTTCATCGGCGGCTAGTTTCAGCCCAGCATTCAGTTCGTCCTTCACTTTCTGAAAGTCCGCCGCGCGGGCCTTGATCGAGGCCGCATCCTTTTTGGGATTTTCGAGTCTGAAGCCGACGTCAAAATTCTTCGCGAGCAAAGCGGCGACAACTTTGTCGGCCCTCGGATCCCCCAGATTGGGCGGCAGTGATTCGCGTTTCGACGAGATCGAGGCGTAGTTAATCGGGGCCGGAAGGATTCTCAGAAATCCATTGAATGCGGCACCCGCGACCGGCTTCACGCCACCGCCGATTTGATAAAAATTACTGACCAGTTTTTTTTGAGGCTTAAACCCGATGTCTAAGATATTTCGCATAAATTTCTCTCCGAGCGGCTTCCCCGGAACGATCAGCAGCGGAAAGTAAGCTCGGACGTCGGTCCCGGTAGGAGAGATCAGAATGTCGAAGATCGCGGGCTTTGAGGTATCGGTGCCGCCGTAAATCTCGACCAGGAACGACTCCAGCAGTTTCCAACCGCGCACCCCCTGCGGCCCCGCCAGCTCACACATGAACTTGAGATCCGCAGAGAGTTCGTCACCAGACAGAAGCACGGCATGGGCTTCCGGAGCGTGCGGCGGCGTGACGGCCTGGGCGAAAAGGGGCTGATCAGCCAATCCCAACGAGAACCACAGAGCCAAGGCCGCGAAGCGAATCGTTTTCACAGGGGGACTCCTTCCAATAGCAATACTCTGTCGAACTTGTCCGGACTTCCGAACAAACCCGACGATGATGCCAAGCCAAGTAGGTGGACCCGTTCCATGGGTCGGCAGATTCTAGGGCGATCAGAAAAAATGGGACAAGACGGGTTCCAACAGTCGGAGGCCCAGTATCGCCTGTGATGGACTCGCGAAGCAGCCGAGTGGCCGATCTCCCGCGAAGGCGAACTCCGATACGATTACATCACTCGCTCCAGCACCAAACAGGCATTGTGGCCGCCGAAGCCGAAGCTGTTTTTCAAGATTCGACGGATCGGCATCGGCCGCGCTTCGTGAGGCACGTAGTCGAGATCACATCCCTCGTCCGGATTGTCGAGATTGATCGTCGGCGGCGCGATTTGATTCTGCAACGCCAGCACGCAGGCGACGGCTTCGACGCCGCCCGATGCACCGAGCAAATGTCCCATCTGGCTCTTGATGCTCGACACGGCGATCTTGCGGACATGTTCGGCGAAGACGGTCTTGATCGCGAACGTTTCGGCTTTGTCGCCCAGCGGAGTACTCGTGCCGTGAGCGTTCACATAGTTGATGTCACTGGCATTGATCTTGGCGTCCTTGATCGCACATTGCATCGCGCGCGCGGCTCCGCGCCCTTCTGGGTCCGGCGCGGTCATGTGATTGCCGTCGGCCGACATGCCATAGCCCAAAATCTCAGCCAAAATGTTGGCACCACGTTTCTTGGCGTGTTCATATTCTTCGAGGACGAGAACTCCCGAACCTTCCGCGATGACGAAGCCGTCACGGTCTTTGTCCCAAGGGCGGCTGGCTCGTTCAGGTTCGTCGTTGCGAGTGGACAGCGCGGCCATCCGCGCGAAGCCGGACAACCCCATCGGAGTAATCGCGGCTTCACTGCCACCGGTGATCATCACGTCGGCATGATCGAGTTGAATGAGACGAAATGCGTCTCCGATCGCATTCGTCGCCGACGCGCAGGCGGTTGCGACCGCGCTGTTCGGGCCGCGCAGTTGCCAATTCACAGAGATATTCCCGCTGGCCGCGTTGACCATCAGTTTGGGAATCATGAACGGCGAAACACGCGAAGGCCCGCGATCGAAGAGCTGATTGTGTTGCTGCTCAATTTCTTCCAGGCCACCGATCCCGCTGCCGATCAACACTCCATTTCGGTATTGATCCCCTTTTGAGAAATCCATTCCCGACTGACGCACGGCCTTGGCCGCGGCGGCCATCGCGAATTGCACGAAGCGATCCAAGCGTTTGACGTCCTTGGCTTCGATCTGCATGTGTTCGGTGAGTTCGAACTCTTTGATCTCGCCAGCGAAGCGGACCTTGTAGTCCGAGCAATCAAACCGAGCGATTGGACCGACGCCGCTCTTGCCCGCGCAGATGCGGTCCCAAAAATCGGGAACCTCAAAGCCCAGCGAAGTGACCACGCCCAGGCCAGTGACGACAACTCGACGACTCATCCTTGTACTCTTCCCAATGCCAGTCCGTCCGCTGCAGGTTGATCGAACCGCGACCTAACGGGTGTGGGTTCTCGCAGTGTGCGACTCGCCTCGGAGGGCGGACCAGAGTTCGCTCAGAGCAATCAGCCCACGGCTGACTCTGACTTGTGACTCCGCTTATCGGCTGAGATCCCGCAGTCGCTAGGCGGCGTTCTTCTTGTCCGTGATGTATTTCACCGCATCGCCGACAGTCTTGATCTTGTCGTAGTCGTCGTCGGGAATGGTGACCTCGAATTCGTCCTCGAACTCCATGACGAGTTCGACGACATCGAGCGAGTCCGCCTTCAGGTCGTCCACGAATTTGCTGTCGGACTTGATCTCTTCTTTGGCAACTCCGAGTTGCTCGCACACGATGGCAATCACTTTTTCTTCAACTGACACGGAATAGCCCTCCGAAGGCTGATCGCAGTTTTGGCCCACTCTGGATTCGCCCGCACGTCATTGCGGCCACGGCCACTCGGCCGAAGGATCCGTTCAAACATTTTGACAAATCGCCCAACACGCTTCGTCAAAACGCGAGCACATATAACCGTTTCCGAAAAACGTGTAAACGGTGAAGTCGGTTGAGAAATCGAAGGATCGCGACCCACAAGGGGTCGGGCTGCCGTTGTCTGAACACAACCGATTCGCCAGCCGTGAAGTCCTCGACAACCCCCCTTGACCGATTTCCGCGATCTCGGCTATTTCGCCCGCGTCTTTCGCCGCAGAGTCACACGGAGGTGCGTCATGATCAAGCGTTGGCTGACCGGATTCGGAATCACCGCCTATTTGGGAACGCTGTTGTTCGGCATCGTGTCTCATGCCGCCAATTTCCAGGACGGCTCGCACCCGTCGATGTACTTCATCGTCTGGGATATGTTCTGCGGTTGGTCGGCCTACGAGACTCGGACGCACATTGTCGGACAAGGAGTCAGCGGCAAATACTACGAACTCTCGCCCGGACCGTGGGGCGACTATCAGCCCTACAGCAACATCAGCCGTCACCATTACGACTCGTTCAATCTGAATCCGCAGACCATCGCGGTCAATTGCCTGAAACACACGGCTCACGAACCGATGACTCGGCTGTACGTCATCGAGGAAGCCTGGGCCAAGAAGTACAACCTGCCGGAGTCGCTCTGGAAACAACGGTACTCCGAATCGAAGGAGCCGTACTCCTATTTTCACGTCCGGACGGTGATGACTCCGGAGGGACAGGTCACGGGGAACGCGGTGAGTTGGCTGTCGTATCAAACCAACTTCACGATCTCGGACAACCCGCGACTCCAGCGCGAATCCCAAAAGAGCGCGCCGATGTTCATGGTGCGACCGATGTCCGAGACTTCGTCTCCCTCAGCGAATTGAGTGGCTGCGAAAAACAGGATTTCAAAATTATGGTGCGAGACGCCCGCACCACACAATGAGTCAAGGAAGACAACATGACCACCACGTCACTCCACGGCAGCAACGAGACTGCGTCGAGTTTGCGAGCACGAATCGGGAAGTTCTTCTTTGCCGAGGAAACCCCGTTCGGTTTGGCACTCGTCCGAATCGTCATCTGCATCGCGTGTCTGCTGGTGACGGTGCCTCGCTGGATACACTCGCGTGAGCTGTTCTCGACAGACGGTGCGCCGTCGCCGTTGGCGTTGAATTACGGGTATCCCGATCTGCTGCCAATCCCGTCAGGCGGACTCGCGGTCGCGCTGATGACGATTCTGACTTTCTGCTGCACGACGGCCTGTATCGGCTGGTGTACTCGTGCGTCGTTGGCGATTTCCGCAGTGCTCTACACCTACCTGAACTTGCTCGACTCCATCAGCACGATGACAAAGTACTCGGTCATCACGTCGCATGTTTTGTTTCTGCTGGCGTTCTCGCATTGTGGAGCGGTCTGGTCCGTTGATGCCTGGCTGCGCCGGAGACGATTGGGGCTGTCGCAACCGCGCTCGCTGGCAGATCACCCGACGTTCGCCGCCTGGCCTCGACGTCTGATCCAAATCCTGATCGGCGTCGTCTACTTCGGAGCCTCCGTGACGAAGATGCACACTCCGGCCTATTTCAGCGGCGACCAGCTTTGGCACTGGATGATCACCAACGTCAACAACGCCAACCCCGTCGGCGAATGGATGACTCTGTACCCGGCCTCGCTGGTCGTGTTCGCGTATCTGTGCGTGATCTGGGAAATCCTGTTCCTGTTCGTGAGTTGGCGAGGCTGGGGCCGAGCCTGCCTGTTGACGATGGGCGTGGGCTTTCACGCCATGACGACGCTGACGCTCGGCCTGTACTTGTTCCCGCTCACCTGCATCGCGACCTATTTCGCGTTCGTGAATTCCGAGGACGTTGTCGTCGCGTCCGCACGTTGGCGACGCTGGAAGCGCCGTCACGGCGAGACCTGGCTGCCTCGGCTCGCCGCCGTCACTCGGCTGCCGCGAGCGATCTCTGGCGGAGTGATCTCCCTGTGGAAGCCTCTTGGACAACGATTGACTCCAGCGGCATCGCTCGGAGCATTCGGCCTGTTGCTGACCGTCGTGGCCGTGGGTGCTGTTGAGGTCGAATATCGCCTCGATATCTACGGTGAACGCGGTCCCGAAGGTCCGCTCACGCTGAAAGAAATCGACCCGGACGTTGTCAAACAGATGTTCGCCGGCAGCGCGAGGCTCCGCGAGTACGACAAGTTGCTCGCCTTCGATGTCGGTTCCAGCATGTTCGGCGGCATAATCACCGGAGTGCGAGACACCTTCCGCCACGGCGATCCAGTTATCGCTCAATGCACGCTCAGCCCGCCGCACGAGGACATGTGGGTCGAGTGCAACCTGCACGACGCCAACAACGTCCTGATCGACCGCGTCGGCCAAATCGTCGTCCGCTCGCAATTGCGAGGCAACTTCCTGTACCGAGCCTGCGAAGCCCTCGATCCCGGCACCTATTTTCTGGTTCTCCGCACCGGCACCCAGGAACTCACCCGCCGCAAAATTGAAATCCTGCCGAACGACGCGGCACGCTGCCGGATCAACGCGAACTAGCCCATGCCACCCACTGTCCTGTGACGACTTGGGATGATGTCCCAATGAGTGCCAAAGCATGACCGTACGAGCGATCTTGCACCAGAGTTCGCAGATCGTCTCGGTGTTGACCACCGTGGTGTTGGTCACGGCCACCAGGGTGTGCGTGACGGCAGGCTTCCGTCTTCGCCGATTTTAGAAGTCGTCCCGGCCTGACAAGGCTGTCCTTGATGGGCAGGGCAGGGACCGCTCTGCGGCAGCAAACCGCAGAAGGGCTACCTTGCCGCACTTCTGGGGCAGGAACTACACTCTGGTCGCGACCAATGACCGAGAATGAAGTGGCTCAACCGCTTGAGCCGTTTGGCCTCCGGCCGGTTGCCGCAAGAAGGGATTATCCGCGAGCCGCAGGGATTAAAATCAAGGCCGGTGGCGCGGGGTGTGCATTCCCTCCGAACGGCTGCCAATTTCGGAAAAGATTGCTCAGTGGCGACCCTGAATCGCGAGCTAGACTCTGGCTTAGCCCAAAAGTTCACCACGGAGGAAGCGAGGACAAAATGACGAGAGATCGACCGCATCGGCGTTCTCACTTTGACGTCCTCCCCTTCCGGGTGAAAAACAACCCACGAACGAGACCCCAGAACGGATTCTGAAAACCCACCGCGACACGGGCCGACACCCGTTGACGAGGCCCTGAGGAG
>CAMAWN010000129.1 GCA_945861865.1 Candidatus Kuenenia stuttgartensis
CGCTTCGGCCTGAAGACCGGAGCCACCGTCGCCGGCCAAATCCGACCGCCCAAAGAAAACGAACGCTACTTCGCGTTGCTCCGCGTCGAGGCCATCAACGGCAAAGACCCCAACGAAGTCTTGCAGCGAGTCAGCTTCGACGACCTCACGCCGTTGCACCCGAACAAACGGCTGAAGCTGGCCCACGATCCCGATGACCTCAGCACGCGCATCGTGGACCTGATCGCTCCCATCGGCATGGGCCAACGAGCGTTGATCGTGTCGCCTCCGCGAGCCGGAAAAACCATCCTGCTGAAGAAGCTGGCCAAGGCGGTCGTCACGAATCACCCGGAGGCCTACGTCATCGTGCTGCTGATCGACGAGCGACCGGAAGAAGTCACCGACATGGAACGCGAAGTCCGCGGCCCAACTTGCGAGGTCATCAGCAGCACCTTCGACGAAGCCACCAGCCGCCATGTTCAAGTCGCCGACATGGTCATCGAAAAAGCCAAACGCATGGTCGAGTACGGCCAAGACGTCGTGATCTTTCTCGATTCGATCACGCGGTTGGCTCGCGCGTGGAACAACGAGATGCCGCACAGTGGAAAAATCCTGTCGGGCGGCGTCGATTCCAACGCTCTGCAAAACCCGAAACGCTTCTTCGGAGCCGCTCGCAACATCGAAGACGGCGGCAGCCTGACGATCATCGCCACCGCCCTGATCGACACCGGCAGCCGCATGGACGACGTGATCTTCGAAGAGTTCAAAGGGACCGGAAACACCGAGCTGTGCCTCGATCGCCGCCTCGTTGAAAAGCGCATCTGGCCCGCCATCGACGTCAACAAATCTGGTACCCGCCGCGAAGAGTTACTGCTCAACGAAGAAGAACTCCGCCGAATGTGGATCTTGCGCCGAGTCCTCAACGACATGAGCCCCGCCGAAGCGATGGACCTGCTCGTTAACCGCATGAGAAAATCCAAAACGAACGAAGAGTTCCTAATGGCGATGAATCTGAGCTAACTTTACAGGCTGACAAAGAACCTCATTCCGGTTGGCAAATCCTCGGCGGTTTCGAAGTTGCCGGGAGGTTGTTTGTCAGCCTGTTAGATTTATCTTTTCGAAACGCCGAGGCCTCGCGGAGTTCGCAGCGAGCACTGCATTTCAACCCTGAATCCAATTGACATCCCTTCAAACCAAGAGTCTCCCGAAAAAAATGCCCACTACCATCGAATCCAACCTGCTCATCAGCGACGCCAGCGACCGCTTTGCGATCATCGTGTCGCGATTCAACGACCTCATCACGCGTCGGTTGCTGGACGGAGCCCTCGAAACCTTTCGCCGTCACGGTGCCAAAGACGAGCAGCTCACCGTCGTCTGGGCGCCGGGTGCGTTCGAGCTGCCGCAACTCGCGCAACACCTCGCGGCCAGCAAGAAGTTCGCCGCCGTCATCGCCCTCGGAGCGGTCATCCAAGGCGAGACGACTCACCACGACTACATCAACCACCAAGTCGCCGCCGGTCTGATGCGGACCGCTCAAGAGACGGGCATCCCGGTTCTCTTCGGAGTCCTCACCTGCGAAAATCTCGACCAGGCCCTCAATCGAGCTGGCGGCAAAGCCGGTAACAAAGGGACCGAGGCGGCACTGGCTGCGATCGAAATGGTCAACACGTTGAAGCTGTTGAAGTAGGTCAACCGTTTCTGGCTGACTGAGCGTTCTTCGGCCAACAACTTTCAGTGAGCCTTCGTGTCAGGCGAGAACGCTTGGCCTTTTGGAATTCGTCAATGTCCACCTCCCGCCGAACCCGTGCTCGTGAACTTGCAATGCAGATGCTTTACCAAGCTGACCTCAATCCCGACGCCACAGCCGACACGATCCGCAGCATGATCGCTGAGGAACTGCGTGAACCGGGCTTGCAAGAGTTCGCCTGGAACCTGTTCACCGGGGTGATGGAATGGAAAACGCAAATCGATCGGCATCTGGAAGAAACCGCCGCCAACTGGCAGCTCGCACGCATGGCTCCGACCGACCGCAACATTCTTCGGCTCGGCGCGTTTGAGCTCTTGCACACCGACACGCCGCATCGAGTCGTCATCGATGAAGCGGTTGAGATGGCCAAGAAGTTCGGCTCAATGCAGTCCTTCCAATTCGTCAACGGGATTCTGGACCGACTAATCCCGGCTGAGAAGCGAGCCACAACGAAACTGGATGATCATGGATCATAAAAACTCTCTCGCTTGATCGGGGGCAGGAATGAAGTGCGTTCATTGCAAGAAAATGTACTCCGCGAGTTGTTGTGCCCGTACTGCGGCGGTGAAAATAAGATTCGGCTTTGGTCACTCTGACGGCTTCTGGTCAATCTGCCGTCGCACCCATTCCAGTGCGGCCTCGTGATCCGTCAACTCGCCGTTGAGTTGCGCGTCGCGGGCTTTGTCGAGCAACTGTTTGAATTGCGGGCCGGGTTGCAGGCCGAGTGCGATCAAATCATTTCCGGTGACCAGCGGTAGAGGATTGAGGACTTCGGGCGAAGTCGTTTCGAGGAACTGCTCGCAGAACAGAACCGGATGCAGGTCAGAACGCTCGGCGAGCAAGGTGGCTCGCATCAGTGCCAGCAAGTCGTCGCGAAATGGATGCGCGAGCAGGCGTTTGAGCTGCGCGAGGCTGAGTTTGTCTGGCTCGCGCAGCGCGTCTTGCTGCCGCACGAGCCACGCGGTTCGTTCGAGTTCGTCGTTCGACAACTTCAAGCGGCGACAGATCGCCTCGACGTTCGTCACGCCGCGCAGCAGCATCGCGAAGGCCAGTTCAAACGACGGTTGTTGCAGGAGGCGGAGAGCTGAAAGTTGATGACCGAGGTTTTCTGAGGTTGCGAGTACGGTCTGCGGCTTTTGGCCTTCAGTGTTTGGAGAATCCTCGCTTGATCCCTGCATCACCACTTCGGGTAGAATCTCGCGCAGCAAGCCAACTTCGTTCGCCAGTGCGACAGCGATGTGCCGATGCCGGTCTGTCAGCATTCGTCGCAGTTCCGCTGCGATCCGTTCGGCACTGACGACGTGAATCTCCGAGGCCATCTCGGTGACGGCAGCTTTCGTCGCGCGGGCAAGACCGAACTCCAAGTGAGCGGTGAAGCGAACCGCTCGCAACAAGCGAAGTTTGTCTTCGCGCATTCGCTCGCGCGGATCGCCGATTGCGCGGATGTAGCCTTGGCTCAGATCGCGTTCGCCGCCGACGAAGTCGAGGACTTTGTGTTCCAGCGGATCGAAGAACATCCCGTTGATCGTGAAGTCCCGCCGCTGAGCATCTTCCTCTGGCGAACTGAACGTGACCGAATCGGGACGCCGACCATCGGTGTACGAACCGTCGCTGCGAAACGTCGCGACCTCAACCTCACCGGCGGCCCTATTCGGCGCGACCACGATGATTACGCCGAAACTCGCTCCCACGCCGAGTGTTTTGAGTTCGCGAAACACTCGGCAGACTTTTTTCGGTGTGGCGTCGGTCGCAACATCGTAATCCTTTGGCGTCTTGCCGAGCAGATGATCGCGCACGCAACCACCCGCCCACAATGCGGTACAGCCAGCATCTTTCAGCCGGCGCACGACCTCCACGGCGAACTCGCGTTGCAGAACGGGATCGAGAAGTCGTCGGTCGGGTGTATCGGAGGTTGCTGTCATCATCGGGCGAGTTTAGTTCTCGTTCGGCTGTCTGACACTCCACTCCGGCATCACTCTCCGCAACAGGGGCAAATCTCCGGGACGAAGACGGTCAGTGTGGCCGAGTACGATGTCGCCTCGAAGCCCTCGCCGCTCTCGTCGGTTTTCACGTGGGCCACGACCAAATAATAGTCGCCAGACTTGGGCGTGAAGCTAGCGAGACCCTTCGCGTCGGTCTTGCGTTCATAGCGGTCGTCGAAATCCTCCGTCAGCGACTCGCTTCGGGGAATGAACGACACTTGCGAGTTCGCCAGCGGTTGGCCCTTCAGCAGCAGCTTGACGGTCAGGTTTTGTCCCGGCCCCATCGGCGTGACCGGGTTCGTGACGGGGACGATTTCCAGTGCGTGGCCGAAGACGCGATCGAAGCCAGGATTGTCTTGCGGGACTTTGTCGAGCGACTTGCTGACCACGAACATCGTCTTCGCACTCTTGAGCGAACGGGCGGGCTTGCCGTGGTTGACCAATTTGTCGACCGAGTGTTCGACGACGTACAGCCCTGGTTCGGACGCGACGAATCGTGACGTCCAAAAGCCTTCTTTCGGCGTGTAGCCGGTGTCAATCACGCGGTCCTTCACGTCGTAGCGTTTGCCGCTGGGAGCGATCACTCGCAGCGAGCAGCCGTCGAGAGTCACTTTGCTAGCGAGCCTGAAGTCCCGATGCTCATTGCCGTGATTGCCGAGCATCAAGTCGATGTGAATGGCGTCGCCGGATCGAATCAAATTCGTGTTGGTCTGCACCCAAGTGTCGTGAGCGTTCGCCGCCGAAACAAACAACACGCTGACGGTGGCGATCAACAAGAGACGAGTGAAAGTCCGTCGCATGGGGAACTCCAATTTGTGGCGCACGCGGCTCGCGTGCGACGGGATTTGAATGGAGACGCACGCGAGTCGCGTGTGCCACAACGAGCTAAAAACTGCTGACCGGTTCGCGGCCGTCTCGGCTGTGGATGGCTCGGTGCAGAGCGGTGTCTGTGCTGTTGCTCAAGTAGCGCACCGATCCGTCACACAGCAGAGCGTGAGCGCCGCCATCGTGAAAACTGCGTGGGCCGAAGAAGCCGGTGAAGTGCGTCACGACGTCCGGAATGCGGCTGTTTGGTGGGCTGTAGCCATTCGTCAGCGTGCTGATTGCTCCAGAATGAGCCCAGCTTGTGCCACGACCACGCAGTGCTGCGCTGGCGGCTCCGCGCCAACTGGTCATGGTCGGCCAAACCGTGGTGAGGTTGGGATTCTGAATGACTCCACCGACGTTGAACGCCGACCAAGCGCCGCCCGTCGCGGCCAATCCTTGAGTCGTCTGCAAATTCGCGCTGACCCCCGACGACCCATTGAGCGTCGCTTGATACGGGAACGGCGGCAGCGTCCCGGCCGGCAGCGTGAAGTCTGCTCCCACACTGCGGACGGATTCGCTCATCGCGACCGTGTTGGACGTGCCGTCTCTGATCTCGCCGAACGTAGCGTTCGAGTTCTCGTACACGATGCCGTCCGTTCGCCAACGGAGATCGTATTTCACGCCGGTCCCGCTGCCGTAGCTGACCATGTAGTTGATCCCGCAATACAGCGAGCCTCCTGCACCGGTGTTGTGGGTCGGTGCCGGATCGCTCGGACACAGCGCCACCGGAAGCATCAGAGCGAACACCGCAGCGAATTGCGGATTTGGAACCAGCGCATTGAACGGCCCGGTGAACGCCGGTTGAGCGAAGTCGAGCTTCTTTTGCAGATTGGCCTGCTCCAGATACGCCAGCAACCGAGCCTGCGGCGAGAAGCCCTGCGTGTTCGGCAAGTAGTTCTGAGCGTTCGTCAGCGGAAACGCTCGGAACGTGCTCTCGTAGTTTTGCAGAGCTAATCCCCATTGTTTGAGATTGTTCTTGCACTGACTGCGCCGAGCCGCCTCACGAGCTTGTTGCACGGCAGGCAGCAACAGCGCGATCAAGATGGCGATGATGGCGATGACGACCAGTAATTCGATGAGCGTGAAGCCGCACGTTTGGCGCGGAGTAAGAGTTTTCATGAAAAGAGTCCTCTGATGTCTTGACGCGAGAAGAGCACAAGCACGACATCAGACGCCAAAGCAGCCATGTGCGGTCGTGTCACTCGATGAGTGCAAAACCTCAACCGACCAGGCTGCCACGACGTCCTAGAGGACGATCTTCGGCGGCGGCACAGGGGGGAGAAGCAGCGCACTCTCAACCCGCTTATCGGGGAGCGCGACAAACACAACAGTTCTTTCCGGCATTGAAATCACCGACTCCGTCGCGGGCAACTGCGGTTCTTGCACGAGCGACACGCCTGCCGGAGAATCGGAACCGCAATCGCAGCGTGCGATGCTCAGTTCGACTTTCGCAGAGGGGGCCGCCGCGCTTGAGGCGTTGGATTTCGATGGACAGCAGCGTGGCTCGACGGACGATGCCGACAACTTCGGAGCAGATCGTTTGGCCGAAAAGCAAGACTGCTCGGACGGCGGCCCGAAATCGCGAGCACAACAGCACGCCCCGGACAATCGTTTGGTGATCGAGCAGCGACAAGTCTGACCCGGATTCCTCGCACAACTTGACCCACTCATCGACGGCAAGTTGAACGGCAAACCGATCGACGTCAGCGCAAACCAAACCGCACAGAACAACCGCGCGAACCGCCAACTCAGTGCCTGGCGGAAAAACGATCGGATGGTTGGAGAAAAGCACTGGCACGAACGCATGACAATTCTCGCCGGAGTCATTGACGCCGGGATGATAGGCTCTTGCAGTGTCAACACAACTCACGCCGTTCCTTTGAACGAGGTCGGCAAGCCGGTCGTCATTGAAGTTACGTTGCCGTTGAAGTGTTCACCGCCGCAGATGATCGAGATTATTGAGGCAAGCCGGTCGAAGAACTTCGCAAGCGTCGTCGATGCGACGCCCATGACTCGGAGGGTTGACATCCACCGCTCGCCAGGCCGATGAAAGCGGCAGTTTTTGCCGTCCGCTCTGTCCGTTCAAGTCTTCCCAGATTGCGTGACCGTCAGAATGTCGTCATCCGGGAATACTCCCCGAACCGATAAACCCGATGAGTCTTCTTGGGAGATGCTGCGCGGTGAGGCCGCGCAGAGTTCGGGTTCTGTTTTGGCGAGTGCATTTTATGCGGCATCCCTTTTGGCGATGGACTGGTTGGCTGAGCATCGGGCTGACGGGCTGCCTGCATGGGCAAGACTGGCGTGCAGTGGTGACGAGTCCCAAGATTCAGTCTGTGACCGACCGTCGCGAGTCACGTCCTCAGCCCAAAGTGATTGGGCCGTTTCGTAATGTTCCGCCGAACTTCGTGCTACCAGCCGAGGCCGCAACTTCATCTGCGATCGCTGCTCGTCCTGCGGCGGCCGGAGCGACCAACAGCGTTCCGCAATTCTCGCAGGACGTCACGCGGCCACTGGCCACCAAGCCAGAGGCACGATCTGGCAGCACGCGAGCCATGCCGGTCGGACGGGAAGTGTCGCCGGTGGCTCCGACCATTCCTCAGGTCGTCGTACCACCGGCCGGTGCGGGGATTTTGCAAGCCACCAGCCCGGCAGTGAAGTCTCCCTCGACAGCCATTGTTGAGTTGTCGCAATCCCGACCGTTTGCCGAATTCGAGCGAGTGATCCCACTGAGGCCGTCTATCGCCGCGAGCACCACCGTGCCGCTGGTGTCGCCTGATGATGCCATCGTCTTTGAAGAGAGCGAGCCTGACAACGCGTCAGCGATGCCGGTCATCAGTCCGGCCGGCGTATTTGTTTCGGCCAAGTCGGGGACAACTCAAGAATCGCAAGCACGACGTCTGGGGCCGGAGACTTCTGCCTCGGATGTTCGGCCGAGAGGTCTGTTTTCGAAGTCCGCTGTTCTCGCGAAGGAGTTGCCTGAAGTGACTGATACCACCTCCGCAGAGAAGATCTCGTCCAATGCGAGTGACGAGCCGTCCGTTGGTCCGCAGGACGTGTCGATTTTGGTCGAGCAGGTCTTCGAGGATCTGCGTCTGCGACGCTTGAATGACGCTCGGCGACGAACCGAATGGCTGAAGCAACTCGTGATGAAGCGTGTGCCGGCCAGTGCCGCGAATGTCGTCGGAGAAGGAGCCTCCGTGGAGACAGATGACAACCGCTCCAGCGAGCCGCGGCGGTTGGCAGTCGATCCCTGGGCGACCGCTGTCGAGAGAGTGGTTCCCGATTCCTTCGTCACTGACGAAGAGTCCACGAGCAGCAAATAAGGATTCGCAATGTCGTCGACCAAATTAAATTCCATCCTCACCTCTGAGTCGGTTCACGACGCTTGGCTCAATCAACGCGCGGAATTGGAGCGTGATCTCTTTGATGGTTGGACGTCCGACGTTCAAGCGGCACCTGCGGTCACTCCGCCGTCGGCGATGGCGGAAGTCGTCAGCATCCGCTGCAGCGAGGCTGCTCTTCAAAGTCCCGACGACAGTAGCGTCATTCTCGAACCGGCGACCGGTCAGCTTGACACCGACAAGGCTCGGCATCAGGAGTGGCTTCAGCAGTCGAACGCAGCCGCCGTGCAACATCGAGTCGAACATCAGCAGCGGGTTACAGAAACTTTGTCGCAGCAACGCGAGGCGTTCTTCCAGGATTTGGCTCGGCAGCGAGCGGCCTTTGAACAAGAGCTGTCCTCTCGCGAAGGTGCCTGGGCGACTCAACGGGACCAGGAATGGGCCGCATTGCGCACCGCAAAAGAAGTCCAAGACGTCGCTCAGCAGCGGCTGAAGGATGAGTTGTCGGCGCAGCGCTTGCGTGAACGCGAAGAGCTGTTGCATTGGCGTCGACAGGCCGAGGCAGAGTTTGCGGAGGCTCGTCGGATGTTCGAGCAAGAACGACTGCATCAGCAGCAGGAATTCTCTCGACAACGCGAAACGGAGATGATTCAGCTACGACGTGAACGAGAAGTGTTCGACGCGCGGGTGCGACAGGTGCAGTCGGAACTGGCGTACGCTCGACAGCATCAAGAAGACGAACTGCGGCAGGCTCGCGACGCACAGTCGGCGCAGCTTCGGACCGAACGGGCAGAGCTCGACAAATTGAGGGACACATGGGTGGAGAAATCCCGCCGCGAGCAAGTGGCCTTGGAAAATGGCCTGCAATTTTTCGGGAAGCACTTGTCTCGCATCAGCGATGACCTTCGAGTCGCTCAGCGCGGCTTGCAGGCGGTTTCGGAACCTGCAGTCGATGCGCATCCGAGCAGGCGGCTCATCGAACCCAGCATGACTGTCATCGACACCCGACCGGAGCAGCCGACGATTCTCAGCTTGGATGAAATTCGCGAGCAACTCAAAGAACTCAAGCAGTCACAGCGGGTTGCCGCGTGAAATGGGATCAGGAAAGTGTGGCCGCTGACGGCGTGAATCCCGCAGGAGACGAACAGATGCGACGACCGACGATCTTCAGCCTGGTGTGGCTTGGCTGCGCGATGTTGTGCGCCGCTGCATCGTCCGCTGTCGCTGACGAACCAACGTCGGCGGAGCAGTTGGCCGCCAATGCCATTCGCGCCGGACAGTCACGAGACATCTCGGCGGTGAGATCGCTGGCAGAATCGCTCAGCCACGAGACTCCCATCGTTCGACAATCGTGTGCTTGGGCATTGAGCCAGTTCGGCGAGTCCGCGTCCGAAGCGGTGTCAGCCTTGACCTGCGCGCTGGGCGATTCCGAGGTCCGAGTCCGCTGGGCGGCGGCAACAGCTCTGGGACGGATCGGTCGCCTCGCGAGTACAGCCGAGTCGGCGCTCTGGCATGCAACACTGGACCGGGATCTTGACGTGCGTTGTGCCGCCTTGATCGCGCTCCGGACTGTCTCGGTCACGAAACATAGCGCGGCACTGTCTGCCTTGAGCGAGTGTCTACGAAGTCCCGCGGCTGACGTGCAAGCAGAAGCCATCGCAACCTTGACTTCAGTCCATTCAAGATGGGATGAGAACGAGAAGCTGCCAATTGCGTCGCAACTGGCGACCGTGTTTGCGAAGTCCAACGATGATCTCCGTTTGGCGGTGGCCGTGTTGCTCGGCGATTTCGGTTTGCCTTCGACACCAGCCATCACAGCGTTGGCCGGTGCGACCGATGACATTGACGAGCACGTCCAGGCGGCGGCTTTGCGAGCGGTCGGACGATTCGCGGACGAGTTCGATCAACATTGGAATCAACTGGATGCCCAACAACGCCATGAATTGCGTCTGACTTGCGAGGCAACGGCGGAGATGTTGAATACTCGCGGTCGAGATTCTGTCGAAGTCGCTGGGCTTGCCGAGCAGTACCAACGGATGATCGACGGCATTCAACTCATTCCGGTGGAGGAAGGCGTCGCTTTGCAACGGCCGGCGAATTTGTCCACGAAAACGGAAATCACGGCCACGCCAGAGATTTCATCAGCAGCGACCCAGACATCGTCGAACGGTTGGCGTTGGGCTGTCGCGGCTCTGCTGACAGTCATTGGTCTGTGGGGATTGCGGCATGGATTGTCTAGTCGATCGGCGGACAGCATTCAGTCCACAAACAACCCACGACCAGAAGTGGCCTCAATGAGTGTGACATTGGACGCGGATGCTTCAAGGATGGAGATCGCGGTGCGAAGCGAGGCGATCAATTCGCTCAGTGTCAGCGTGGTGGATGCGGTTTCGCCGTTCGTGCAGGCGTTGCAGGACGACGATGCTCGCGTGCGGCAAGCGGCGGCGGTCTCGCTGGGGAAAATCGGACTCGGCGCGACCGACGCTGTTTCGCAATTGATCTTCGCGTTGGCAGATGCCGACCCCGGGGTCCGCACGGCAGCGGCGTTTGCGCTGTCCGCGTTTGGGACTCATGCAATGGAAGCAGTTCCCGCGCTGCGGGCGGCCTTGTCCGACGAGTTCGCAGCGGTGCGTGCTCGCGCGGCGTTCGCGTTGGGACAGATCGGTCCGTCAGCTCGAAGAGCTGTGGAAGAACTCGCTCGTTTGGTGTCCGATCCTGATGTGTCGGTGCGACGCAACAGCGTATCGGCATTAGGAGGCATCGGGGCGGATACCGCTGTCGTTCTCCCGGCGTTGCGGCAGGCGGCGAGCGATGTGGATGCCGGCGTGCGTCAGTGTGCGATGACGACTCTGGCAATGATCGATACGGGGAGTTCTGCTGCTGTTTCACAGACGCCGCAGATCGTCGTCGATGGGGAAGAGCGTCAATGTGTTCAATTCGTTCCGAGAGGCGATGGCCCTCAGCAGACTTTGAGAAGTGACACGGAAATGAAAGAGTTGCGGACGATCAATCCTGTGCCTGTGTTTCCGGCTAGCTTGGCAACGGCTTCATCAGTGCCGAACTCAGATCATGTTGCCCCAGGACTGAAGTTGTTTTGTCCGGAGCAGACGGATGAGCCAGTCGTCGCGTGTGGAGCTGAGGAACTTCTGGAGGCGGCCGATTTTATTGCTCAATTAGAGGACACCGATGCGGATGTCCGCTGGAATGCGACGCAAGGTTTGGAAAAACTCGGAGCGGCGGCTGTCTCGGAGATGATCGCGTCGCTCAATCATCGCAATCCCGCTGTGCGGCGGTTGCTGATCGTCGCGCTGGGGCATGTGGGATCTAAGGCTCGTTCAGCGATGCCCGCGATGCTCGTCGCGCTGCATGACGTGAATGCTGACGTGCGCTGCGCCGCCGCCGATTGTTTGGGACAACTGGGGGTCGTCAGTCGCTCGATGGTGCAGGCACTCGTGCAGACTCTGTCCGATCCGAACGCCGAAGTGCGGCGATACGTGGCGACGACTTTGGGCCGTTTAGGCCAACAGTCTCGCGAGGCGACGACCGCCTTGAAAGTTGCATCGATCAGCGACAATGCCACAAAGGTTCGCAACGCCGCACAAACGGCGTTGCAACGAATTTCCGAGTCGTTTGCGGGAGCGGCTTGAGCAGGGGCTAGGAGTTCGAGGTTTGGGAGGACGCAGTGATGACAACTTTTTCGCCAGTGAGTGAAGTTCGTGGTCCGAGTTGGTTGCTGGAAATCCTGGACGAGTCTCCGGAGGCTCGGCGTGTGCATCGTTGGTGGCAGTGGGCGGTGTTGTCGCTCGGTTGTGTTTCGGGGTGCGCGAGTTGGGGCCAAGTCGCGGACAATGCCACTCAGCCGTTGCATGCGACTGGCAATCAGCTGGCTCGCACGGGTGACCGGATCGGCGATCTCTTTGAGTCGCATTCGAATCGCCATCGAAACCCGGCGAATCTTCCCGCGCACCAAGTTCTGACTCCGGGATTGGTCAGTCAAACTAGGCCATCTCCAAAACAGCCGATGACATTGGCAACCGCACAGGCAGGTGCGATTTCGCTACCGATTTCCAAGCCGACCGCGACTCAAGCGATCCACAACACACCGGCACCCACCGGTAAACCGCCCGAATCACTGTCGGTGCCATCGGCTCCACCCGCTGTGGAAGTCCTTCCCGCTCCGCCAGCAGACGTGCGATCGATCAGTCATTCACGGCCGGTCGTCACGACGGGACCGTTGGTTTCGTCGTCAGCGACTTCCGGAATCACAACTTGGTGCCGAGTTCGCATCCGCAACATCAGCCAACAGGCGGCTTCGCAAGTCGCGGTGACGGTGAACTCCCCGGAGAACGCGAAGCTCGTCTCCAAAGACGGTGACAGCGTGTCGGTCCCCGTCACCGGGAAAATGGAGTTTGCTCCGGTAGCCCAAGTCGGTTCAAACGAAGAGGTCATCCTCGTGATTGGTGTGGGGACTACCGAGCAATGTGGCAATCGACTGCGCGTGCAAGTGCGTGACGGCTTGGGTGGATCCAATCAAGACGTGCAGGCTCGCTGGCAAGTCGCGATCGAAGCGTTGGAATAGTCGCTGTCACATTCCGTGAGCTGAATGATTCACACACGGAATGAGCAGTCGGCTACTTGAACAGTCCGCCGAGCGTTTCGATGAGCCAGCCATTGGCGGGGCTGTAGCCTTGATGGCCCCACATGCTGCGGACGAGGTCGATCGAGGCCATTCCGCACAAGACCATCACGATTGACGAAACCGCGAGCGATGAGACCACGCCGGCTCCCCACGGATATTCGATCGCACCGCCAGCCGCAGCCTTTGCAGCCGGTTCGAGATCCTCTTCGCTTTCGAATTCAGATTCTTCCTCGAAGTCTTCATCTCCGGCGAAATCGACTTCGCCTTCTTCGCCGGATGCCTCTTCGTCCCCTTCACTGAATTCGAAGGCCTCGTCCCCTTCCTCTTCGTCGGAGGACTTCTTTTTGGCCATCGCGGCTCCGCCGTCGTCAGTCTCGTCCTCGTCATCGAAGAGCAGCACGCTGGTGTCACCCTGGCTGCCGCCGTCCACTGCGCCGATCTCGAAATCGCTTTCGGCCTCGTCGTGATCGGCCGAGACAGACGGAACCTCGAGCATCGTATCGCTCATGTTTTCGTCTTCGTCGGCGGACTTCTTTTTGCCCTTGGGACGCTTCATTCCCGGCATCGTTCCGGTGAGCTGCAGGTCATCGTCATCTTTGAGCGAGATGCCGCTGTCACCGGCGGTCTCGGCTAGTGTGATGCCGCCGTCGTCCTCTTCGCCGTCATCGTCCGCACGCAGCGCAATACCGCTGTCACCAGCGAGACTGATGCCCCCTTCAGAGGAGTCATCGAACAGCGCCAGACCGCTGTCGTCGTCCGCAGCCTTCTTTTCGAGAGACACCCCACTGTCGGCGACGCGATCCAGGACGATGCCACTCTGCGGAGCCACCAGATTGACTCCGCTCAGACTGCTCAACGAAATGCCGCTGTCTTGGTCGAGAGCGATGTTGCTGTCATCCATGAGAACTGACGAACCGTCGCCACGACCGCCGCTCTTCTTGCCGCTGCCGCTACCGGCGGATTCCAAGTTCAAGCTACTGTCCGGCATCACGTCGTCCAACAACTGGACGTCGCTGTCTGAGTCAGCAGAGACCAATCGCACATCGCTGTCACTTTGCAGTCCCAAGTTGATTCCGCTGTCGTCATCACCCGCCAGATGGACGCCGCTGTCGCTGTCTGGCTCCTCGCTCACCAACATCACGTCGCTGTCGCTGTCGGGTTTCGGCACCAGCTCGCCCGAGTCGGAAGCATTGGGAGCAAATTGAACGTCGCTGTCACTGTCCGGCATCACGAGCCGAGCACCGCTGTCATCATCGAGTCGCACGTCGCTATCCGAGTCGCCCAATCCGAGATTGATCGCACTCTCAGAAGCTGCCCCGGCGTCAGACGACAGGCGCACATCGCTGTCGGAGGAATCGCCTCCGTCGAAGTCATCAAAGATGCTGCCAGCGGTCTTGCCGGCGTCGCCGCTTGGTGCGGCACCACTCAGGCGACGAATGATTGACGGGGCTCCATCCAAGCCCGAACCATCCGCTGCGAAATCATCGTCCAGCACCGAACCGTCATCATCGCCATCGATGATTGGCACATCGGGATTGGACGCCGGCTGCAGACGGCGAGCGAGCTCATCCACGTCGTCCTCTTTGAACTTGAACGTGCCGCGGTCGCCGAAGCCGCGAATCTCGCCCTTTTCCCGGAGACGTTTCAGCTCCTCTTTGGAGATGCCCAGTTTTTCTGCCGCTTCGTCCAAATCCAGATATCGCTTGGCCATGATTCACCGACTCCCGACTCGGTCCGCGTCATTGTCGTCATTGTCGCCACCAGCACAACCGGGCCTTGCAAACCGGCTCGGAAAGGCGATTGTGAGAATGTGGTGATTGATTCTAAAGGCGGAAACGGCACGAGCAAGAAGTTTCGGGTGACCACATCCCAAACATCCGGTGGCGAGGTTCGATGACAACGGACAACACGTCGGACAACACGTCGGAAAAATCCTCAGATTCGACTTGGCACGTTTTTCGGATACGACTACAACCCCGCCCGCTTCGACCCAGCCGAGGGCAAAGCCCCCTCCTTTCGGGAATCCTTCCCACGAGTTCTCGGCCCGAAGCGGACCCTGCCAGAATCCCTTCCTGTCCCTTTCCCCTCCTTCCGACTTCTCCGCGTCCGTCTTTTGTGAATCGTCGTTGGATCGTCTCCCCGCGACCCGACGCTGCGATCCGCCGAAGCCTCGCCGCCTCGAACGGAGTCTCTTGTCATGTCGCAATCGCTTTCAAACCGCTGGGCCGCGTGGTGCCTGCTGGGACTGTTCACCCTGCCGCTGACCGGCTGCATGCACAACGGCTTTGTGCCCAGAACGACGCATCGCCAGAGCCAGTACCGATCCCAACAACTCTGGGGCCAGAATAAGTCGATAACTCAGTCGATGGCTCAACTGCAACAGCAGAACGACCAACTGCGAGGCAATCTCGATATCGCCAACAAGCGGATCGACAACCTCAACTCCGAACGCGCTCAGATGGCCGAGCGATTCAAGAACACCGGCCGCTCGAACCCGCTGTCGGGCGACGCCACTGCGCGTTTCAAAGATTTGAGCTCGAGGTTTCCAGGCATCTCGTTTGACGAAAACACTGGTGTCGCGAAACTCGATTCAGACCTGTTGTTTGACTCCGGCAGCGACGCTGTCGCCAAAAAAGGCGAGGCCTTGCTGCGTGAGATCGCGGGCATCTTGAATCGCGGCGACACCAAGCAACTCCGCGTGCAGATCGTCGGCCACACCGATGACCGTCCCATCTCCAAGGCGGCCACAAAGTCACGGCACCCGACGAACTGGCATCTCTCGACGAACCGAGCCAACTCGGTCCTGCTGGAACTCAAGAACTCCGGCATCGACCAACGGCGTCTAAGATCGTCCGGCGCGGGTGAGTTCGAGCCGATTGCCAGCAACAAAGACCCGAATACGCGAGCCAAAAATCGTCGCGTCGAAATCTATGTCCTGGCCCCGGATGCATCGGATGTAGCCGGAGCCTGGGAACAAGATCACTCTCAGAATTGAGCGACGCACCAGCCACCTGACTCAAATGCCAACAGGCTCCGACTTCGGAGCCTGTTTCTTTTTCAGTAGTCGCACTCGCCAGAGTGCGGGCCTGGAGAGACGGTCGCGCCCGCGTTCTGGCGAACACGGCAACGATTGGTCACGCCGAAGCCAACTCCAGCGATTCTTCGTCAACTGTACCGGCTAACCGCAGGCAGGCTCGGCGGCCGACGGCCGTTAATTGGTACAGCATCCCGCCCGTGCGTCCGGTGATTTCGACTTGCAGCAGTCCGTGAGCGATCAGCTTGCCATGCACGCGAGCCATTTGATCCGTCGGAACGCCGTCCACTTCGCGGACGCGAGGCCGAAAGCCGCGAGCGACGAAGTCCGCCGTCTCAGGATCCGTGAGGATGACGGAGTCAACGTCGTCGTAGGCCAGCAGCACTTGCCGCCATTCGGGATGAACGTCCAACGCAGCGAGATCGAAATCGAGCATGACCTCAGGTATCGACCGGCACGACCCCGATTGTCAGTCCGGCGCGTCCCGCCGACACGACAGCAACGACCGCTGCGACACATCTTCGCCGCACGACAAACACAGCCGGAAAAGTTTGCCAGCAATTTCGTGGGGCAGGTTTTCAACCTGACTCGCTGACGGGCAGGGTGAAAACCTGCCCCACGCTCACATGTTCGTCTTCGAGTCCGCCACGGCACCCAGAATCGAGTTCACGGCTGCGTGCAGCGCCGTATCGTGGCGATGATCTTTCGAGTAAACGCGAAAGATCGAGAAGCTCGTCGGCAACGACTGAAAAAGCTCATCGTCGTGCAGTTCACGCGGCGTACCGATGGCCGGGTCGAGCAGAAAATTCTGACCGCCTGCGGGGAGTCTGCCGCTGGGCCGGTGATAATGCCGAGCCACGTCGATCCGCAGTTCAATCTCCCTCAAGTTCGCCGGCAATGTTGCTCGGATCCGTTTCTCGACCAGATCCGGTTCCGAAAAGATTGACGTCCGCTCGACCTGGCCGGCGTGGAAGTTAAAGGTCCGCTCGCAAGCCATCTTCCAGGTCACCTGTCGAGAGATCAGAGCGTCCCATTGCTCGCCCAACGACTTCAATTCTGGATCGGAGATCCGCGACCAACGCTGCACATCGACCAGAAACGTCGATTCGGTCAGCCGACGGTAGTCGTCGAGGTGCTCCAGCGGATTCATCGGCTGGCCGTCCGAGCCTCCAAACAGCCGCAGCATCGTTGGTCCGAACAGCTCTTCCAGCGCGAGGTCGATGGCCCGCACCGTCCGATGAAAATAGATCGTCCGAAACAGGTTCGCACGCGTCTCGATGAAGTTGATCAGTGTCGGTAGCCCGCGAGCATGAATCGTCAGCCCTTCTGCCGAGAAAAAGCTGTAGTGCAGCATTCGCGACAAATCGAACGCCTTCGTGTTGTAGCCCGACATGTACGCATCGCGAAGCACGAAGTCCATGTTGTCCACGGTGTAGATCCCGCTGAAGAGCGACCGCAGTTTCTTGAGCCACGCGGGATGACCTTGTTCATCTTGAGGTTTGCCGCTCGGCCGGCGGATGAGCCACGCGACTTGGTTGGGGTCAAGCTCTTCCAGCGGTCCCAGTCGGCCATTCGGATTACGTCGGACTCGGCGAATCAAATCACCCAGTTCCTGTTGGATGATCGCCGAGCCGATAACCTCGTGAGTCAGTCCGAACTGGTCCAGGAAATGATCGTCGAAGAAATGTCCAAATGGCCCGTGTCCGACATCGTGCAGCAAAGCGGACAGTCGGACGAGGCTTTCGACGTACGCTCGCGACGGCACGTTTGAGCTGGATGCCACCAACGACTCGTACCAGCGTTCAATGGCAATCGACGACAAGTGCATCGCCCCGAGCACATGCTGAAACCGCATGTGCTCGGCCGAAGGAAATACCCACCAGGCCGTTTGCAGTTGGTGGATGTGTCGCATCCGCTGCACCCACGGATGATCGATCAGCTCCTGCTCCGAGACCTCTCCGTCCGGAATCCCGTCCTTCGAGACAAACGGGATGTAGCCGTGAATCGGGTCGTGCGAGAGGCTTTCGGAGTTGAAATCGCGCGGCATGAGAGGTGTCTTCCGGAGTTCGCCAACGGTTCGACGGGAGACTGTCTAGCGACACGCATCATTTTGCAATTTGCAATTTTCATTTTGCAATTGGCAGTGCGATTTCCCTCGCGAACCCCGCCTTGACCCTCAGAAAACCCACAACTAAAGTCCGCCCCGCTTTGGGGCCGTAGCCAAGTGGCTAAGGCAACGGATTGCAAATCCGTCACGCGTGGGTTCAACTCCCACCGGCCCCTCTAAGTTCGACTTTTGCAGTTTTCAGCGTGTTGATAACTGATCTGCGGAAATAGCGTGAGCCTCCACGACAATGCTTGGGACATCACTCTCAGGCATCGAGCAAGGAGGCTCACGATGGAACTTGTACCCAGTTTTGCGGCTTTGTT
>CAMAWN010000130.1 GCA_945861865.1 Candidatus Kuenenia stuttgartensis
TCGCCCAATCAAAAATCAAAAATCGAAAATCAAAAGGTGTCCGATGAAGACTCGACGATTGCTCTTTGGCGTTATTGGTTTCGCGCTGGTCGCTGGACTGGCGACAAGCGCATGGTTCTCGCGCGAACAACTGAGTCGATGGCTGACGGCGCAAGCTGCTCCGGCCGCGAAAGCTGATGAGCGTCCCACGCCTATTCAAGAAGCGAAGATGCTCAAGCTCAGTCCGCAAGCTCGCAAGAACTTGGGATTGGTCGCGAAGGCCGCGAAGCCGCAAACGTATTGGCGGACGATTCAAGTTCCCGGTGCGATCATCGACCGGCCGGGCCGCTCCGACCGAGGCGTGACGGCTCCGGCTGTTGGGGCCGTTGTTCAAGTCCATGCCTTTCCCGGCGACACGGTGAGGCCCGGCGACCGGCTGTTCACGCTGCGGCTTTTCAGCGAGTACCTGCAAAACACGCAGTCGGAACTCTTCAAAGCGACTCGCGAAACGGAACTGCTCAAGGAACAGCGAGTCCTGTTGGCGAAAGCAGCCAAGAGCGGCGCGGTCGCCGAGTCGAAGCTCATTGAACTCGACAATCAACTCCGGCGACAGTCGGCGGCGATCCAGGCGTACCGCCAAGACTTGCTGACGCGCGGACTCAAAGTGGAGCAGATCGACGAGGTCACCGAAGGGAATTTCGTTTCGACCATCGAGGTCGTCTCGCCGCCTGTCGGACAGCCTGGGACGACCGGACCATCGCCGTCGCGAAGCTCCTCAATCGAAAATCGAAAATCGAAAATCGAAAATCCCCCTGCCACTCAACTGATCGACAACCGCGTCGAAGGGCTGACCTACGAGGTGCAAGACCTCAAGGTCGATCTCGGTCAGCAGGTGCAAGCCGGACAATTGCTGTCGGTGCTCTCCAATCATCATTCGCTCTACATCGAAGGCCACGCCTTCAAACAGGAAGCCCCGTACTTGGAACAGGCGGCTCAGAACGGCTGGCCGGTCCAGGTCGAATTTGCCGAAGACGACCAACAGCACTGGCCGGCGCTGGAGCAGACGTTCCAGATTCGGCATCTCGCGAATGCCATCGACCCCGCCAACCGCACGTTTGATTTCTTCATCCCGCTAACGAACCAGTCGCGAGGCTACGAGAAAGACGGTCAGACGTTTGTGGTCTGGCGATTTCGACCGGGTCAGCGAGTGCGGCTGCATGTCCCGGTTGAGGAACTCAAGGACGTGCTCGTGCTGCCTTCCGCCGCGATCGTGCGAGAAGGCCCGGAAGCCTTCGTCTTCCGTCAGAACGGCGACCTCTTCAATCGCATCTCCGTGCATGTCATGTACGAGGACCGGCTGAACGTCGTGCTGGCCAACGACGGCAGCATCACGTCCGGTTTGTATCTCGCTCAGAACGCGGCGGCGTCGCTCAACCGAGTGCTCAAGGCCCAAGCCGCCAGCGGTATGCGGGCTGACCTGCATGTCCACGCCGACGGCACGGTTCACGCCCCCGGACAATGATTTTCGATGACCCGTCGAAATCAACCTCTTTCAGCCTAATCAAAAATCGAAAATCAAAAATGCTTAACGCCGTCATTCGTTTCGCGCTTCGCTACCGCATGCTCGTGGTCGTCATGAGTCTGGCCTTGCTGGTCTATGGCTCGTATCTGGCGACGACGCTGCCGATCGACGTGTTCCCGGACCTGGACCGGCCGCGAGTCATCATCATTACCGAGTGCCCCGGCCTCGCGACCGAAGAAGTCGAGACGATGATCACTCAACCGATTGAGGTCGCACTGCTGGGAGCCAGCGGCGTGCAAGCGGTACGCAGCCAAACCACAGCCGGTCTGAATGTGATCTACATCGAGTTTGACTGGACGACCGAGATTCGAGCCGCTCGGCAAACGGTGCAGGAGCGGCTGGGCACTCTGGCGGGGGTCTTGCCCGAAGGGATTCGTCCGCAGATGACGCCGCCCGCGTCGATCATGGGGCAGATCGTGATCGCTGGGATTTACCGTCAGCCGGGACCGAACGGGGGCGAGTTGTTGCCCGTTGGCAGGACCGGGCTGCTCGCGGAGTTGATGCCATCGACCGGCAAATCCCCACAGGTTTTTGTCTGGCGGCCAGTCAATCGGCATCGACTTGATTCGTGGGAGCCGGTGACTCTGGAGAGCATCACATGGGCGGAAGGTGTTGCCGAACGCCGGGCCACTCTCACGATCGCCGGACAACAGCACGAAGTCCTCTTCCCCACGGCGGAATCGCAGCAGATGTCGCTCCGCACGATTGCCGATTGGGTGATCCGGCCGCGACTGCTCAAGGTCACTGGTGTCGCGGAAGTTTTCATTCAAGGCGGCGACCGCAAGCAGTATCAGGTGCTGATTGATCCGGCCGCGTTGCTGGAATACGACGTGACGCTGCAAGAGGTCGAGCAAGCCCTCAAGGAAAGCAACATTAACACGAGCGGTGGCTTCGCCGTGCAAGGCGAAACCGAACGGCCGATCCGGGTGCTGGGACGATTGGGACCGGACTCGCATTTGGTGGTGGAAGACCTGCGCAAGATTCCCATCAAGGTCCATCAAGACCGGTCGGTTTTGCTGAGTCAGGTCGCCCAGGTCGTCGAAGGGCCGCAGTTCAAACGGGGCGACGGCAGCGTCAACGGCCGCGCGGGTGTCGTCTTCACCATCGTCAAGCAGCCGCACATTGATACCCGCTCGCTGACGGATCGGCTGGAAGAGGCATTGAAGGAATCCGAAGCCTCGCTGCCGGCAGACATCGTCATCAACTCGGAACTGTTCCGGCTCAAGAACTTCATCGACCGAGGCATCTTCAATGTCGGCGAGGCACTCGTGATCGGTGCCGTGCTGGTGCTCATCATCCTGTTTCTGTTTCTGCTCAACTTCCGCACGACGTTCATCACGCTGACGGCGATCCCGCTGTCGCTGGTCATCACGACGCTCGTGTTCCGCATCATCGGACACCTGACGGGGGCGCAGCTCTCAATCAACGTCATGACTTTGGGCGGCATCGCCGTGGCGATGGGCGAACTGGTGGACGACGCGATCGTCGATGTCGAGAACATCTTCCGACGCCTCAAGGAAAACAACGCGCTGGCCACGCCCAAGTCGCCGTTGCAAGTTGTCTATGAAGCGAGCAAGGAAATCCGCAGTGCCATCGTGTTCGGCACGGCGGTCGTGATTCTCGTGTTCCTGCCGCTGTTCGCGCTGTCCGGTGTTGAGGGGCGATTGTTCGCGCCGCTCGGCGTGGCTTACATCGTGTCGATTCTGGCGTCGCTGATTGTGTCGCTGACGGTGACTCCGGTGCTGTCGTACTACTTGTTGCCGCAGTCCAAGGCGACTCATGCGGAGCACGACGGGCCGCTGCTGCGAGTCTTGAAGTGGGCGGCCAGTTACCTGATCCGACTCAGCATGGCCCGATCCGGCTCGCTGCTGCTGTTGACGTGGTTGCTGGTCGGCTTTGCCGCGTGGGAGATGGCTCAGCTCGGCCGAAACTTCCTGCCGCAGTTCGACGAAGGGAGCGTGCAAGTCAACATCACGCTGCCACCGGGTTCGTCGCTGCAAGCGTCCAATCAAACGGCCAAGGCGATCGACGCCAAGTTCATGCAACTGCAAAAGTCGGAGAAGAATCCCAAGGGGGAGATCATCCACTTCGTTCGCCGCACCGGCCGCGCCGAGATGGACGAGCACGCGATGCCCGTCAGCGCCAGCGAATACATCCTGAGCATGAACCCGGAGAGCGGCCGACACCGTGAAGACATCCTCAAGCAACTCTTGGCGGAGATTCGCGACGAAGTCCCCGGCGTGGATATCGAAGTCGAGCAACCGTTGGCGCACCTCATCAGCCACATGGTCTCCGGCGTGTACGCGCAGATTGCGATCAAGGTTCATGGCGATGACCTGGACACGTTGCAGCAAGTCTCCGAGCGCGTGAAAGCCACGGTCCAGAGCGTTCCCGGTGTCACACCCCCCGTCGCCGAAGCGATTCGTCAGACGGAAGAACTGCACATTCGGCTGCGGCCGGACGACTTGGCGTTTCACGGATTGACGCGAGCCTACGTCGCTCAAATTCTGCAAACCGCATTGCAGGGCGAGGTCGTCTCGCAAGTGCTGGAAGGGCAGCGACGGTTCGACCTGCTGGTGCGACTGGAAGAGAACTACCGCACCGACTATGCGAATCTCGGCCGGCTGCGCATCGACCTGCCGAACAATCGCGGCCAGATCGAACTCCGCGAACTGGCCGACGTCGGCGAAGGAGCCGGCCCCAACGCCATCAATCGCGAGAACGCTCGCCGCCGCATCGTGATCCGCTGCAACACACAGGACCGCGACCTCGCCAGCGCCGTCGCCGAGATCCAGCAACGAGTCTCCCGCGAAGTCACGTTGCCCGAAGGCTACTTCATCGAATACGGCGGCCAGTTCGAGAGCCAGCAGCGAGCGACGACGCTGATCCTCACGCTGGCGGCCATCTCGGTCGTCGGCATGTTTGTCGTGCTGATGATCCTGTACCCGTCGATTCGGATCGTGCTGCAAATCCTCAACGCCCTGCCGACCGCGTTCATCGGCGGCGTGCTGGCGCTCGTCATCACACAACAATCGCTGACCGTCGCGAGCCTTGTCGGCTTCATCTCGCTGGGTGGCATCGCCGTCCGCAACGGTATTCTGCTGGTCACGCACTACTTCCACTTGATGAAAGAAGAAGGCGAAGCCTTCACGCCCGAAATGGTCGTGCGTGGAAGTCTGGAGCGACTCGCTCCCGTGCTGATGACGGCTCTCACAGCAGGCATCGGTCTCGTACCTCTCGTGTTGGGCGGCCAAGAGCCGGGCCGAGAAATCCTGTATCCCGTGGCCACGGTGATTCTCGGCGGACTCGTGACCTCGACGTTCTGCGAGTTCCTGATTCACCCCGGCCTGTTCTGGAAGTTCAGCGGCAAGGACGCCGACGCACTCGTGCATCAAGCTCAGTCGGAGAGCGAAAACCTCATCGGATGAAATACCACTGACAGCGCCCCGCGTGAGACGCGCTGGTCAGATCACATACCCCTCACGCAACTTTTATTCTCAGAAGGAAACCTCGCCATGACCCGCTACTCACTGCATTTCAGCTTGCTGCTCACACTGACGCTCGCCCTCGGCTGCGGCGGCGGAGACCAGCCCGCATCCAACCCCGCGATAACACCCGCCGCATCGAGCACTCCCGCCAAGGACGATCACGGCCACAAACACGAAGGCCACGGAACCGGCCCGCACGAAGGCGCAGTCGCCGATTGGGGCGGCGGCAAGTTCCACGTCGAGTTCACCGTGGATCACGACAAGCAGGAGGCCACCGTTTACATCCTCGGCGACGACGAGAAGACCGCCACGCCGATCAAGGCCGCCACGATCCTGCTGAACATCAACGATCCGAAGTTCCAAGTCGAACTCGCCGCCGCGCCGCTCAAAGGTGAAGCGGAAGGAACCTCTTCGCGCTTCGTCGGCAAGCACGAGAGTCTCGGCAAGGTGCAAGAGTTCGCCGGCTCGATCAGCGGCGAAGTCGATGGCACACCCTACGTCGGCGACTTCAAGGAAGAGCCGCACGCCGAACCCAAGAAGTAGTACGACTCGCAGGAAGCTGTCGAAACAGCGGTTGATCTCCGCTATTTGATGATTTGATTTCATCTAGCGGAGATTCCGCATCTTCACCGGCCGTGAGAATGGTGCGGCGTCTCGGAGGACACAGAAATGAATCAAGCAGTCGTCGGCACAATAGGGGTGGCGAATCCCACCGAGACAGGGGCACCGAGCCTCTCCTCTTTGATGACGCGCGAGCGTTGGATTGAAGTCGGACGCGTCGTGCTCACCGGGCTGATTGCGTTGCTCTATTGGCAGCAGTTGGTGCCGCTGCAAATCCTGTGGGTGGCTGTCGCCATCGGTTTGTATCCGCTCGTCAAAACCGGTTTGCTCGACCTCATCCACGAGCACAAAATCGGCACGGAGATTTTCGTAACCGTGGCGACCCTCGTCGCGGTGCTCGGTGGCGAAACCGTCGCCGGCGCGGTGCTGATGGTGATTATCCTCATCGCGGAGTTCATCGCCGAATTGAACACCGATCGCGCTCGCGCTTCCATCAAGTCGCTGATTGGTTCGGTTCCGCAGGTCGCCCTCGTACGCGGCACCGAGGGCGAGCGAAGTGTGCCCCTCGCCGAATTGCGGGTGGGCGACGTCGTGCTGGTGCGCGCCGGTGAGAAGATTCCCGTCGATGGCAAAATCTGTGGCGGCACGGCCTCAGTGAATGAAGCGCCCATCACCGGCGAGAGCTTGCCCAAAGAAAAGAACACGGGCGATCCCGTCTTCGCCGGCACGGTCGTCGAAGCGGGCGCTCTGGATATCACCACCGAGAAAGTCGGCGGCGATACCACGTTCGCGCGAATCATCGCGCTGGTCGAAGGAGCCGAAGCCGAACAAGCTCCCGTGCAAAAACTCGCCGACAAAGTGGCGGCGTGGCTCATCCCGGTTGTGTTCGTCTTTCTCGCCGTGGTGTATTTCTTCACCCGCGACGTGAGAACCATCGTCACGCTCATGATTTTCACTTCGCCCGCCGAACTGGGGCTGGCCACGCCTCTCGTCATGATCGCCGCCATCGCTCGTGCGGCGCGCAGTGGCATCTTGGTCAAAGGAGGGCTCTATCTGGAATCACTGGCCAAAGTGGACGTGATGGTCTTCGATAAAACCGGCACCCTGACGGCCAACAAACCGGAAGTCGTCCGAGTGGAGTTGCTCGCCGCGACGCTCTCAGCAACCGAATTGCTGCGACTGGCCGCCGCCGCCGACCGGCGCTCGGCACATCCTCTGGCCAAGGCCGTGGTGGATTATGCCGCGCGGCAGAATGTTTCGGTGCCAGAGCCTGACGCCTACGAACAACTGCGCGGGCGGGGCGTGAAGGCCACCGTCGCCGGAAGAGCCGTGTTGGTCGGGAACCCGGCGCTGTTGCGAGAAAATGGCGTGGCTCTTTCCGAGGCCGGAGTATCCGGCGGCGAAACGCCGGTGCATGTCGCTGTGGACGGACAATTGGCGGGCGTCATTTTCATTGCCGATCTGCTGCGACCGGGCGCGAGAGAGGCGCTCGCGAAACTGAAAGCCACGGGCGTGAAGCGGATCGTGATGCTGACTGGCGATAACGCGGCGACAGCCCAAGCCGTCGCGTCCGCTTTGGGTGTGGACGAGGTGCGTGCCGAGTTGCTGCCTGAAGACAAAGTCACGGCCATCGCCGAGCTGCAACAGCAGGGACACCGCGTGGCGATGATTGGCGACGGCATCAACGACGCTCCCGCGCTGGCCCGCGCCGATGTCGGCATCGCGATGGGCGGCGGCGGTACGCAAGCGGCGCTCGAAGCCGCAGATGTTGCGTTGATGACCGACGACTTAGCCAAAATCGTCACGGCCCGCGCCATCGCGAGGCGGGCTTACCGGACGATTCAAGAGAATCTGTTCGTCGGCGTCGGAGTGGTTCACGTCTGCGGCATCACAGCGGCCTTGTTAGGCTGGATCGGCCCCATTCAGGCGGCCATTCTGCACTTGGGGCCGGACGTGTTGGTGTTCTTGAACTCCGTCAAGCTGCTGCGCGTCCGCATTGAAGACGCCTAATTCATCGTTCCTACCGGCCGAGGTCGGTGGTTAGGTGAATGATTCGAGCGGTTCGACGTCAGACGACATCAACACGCTCAACCACTGCCTGATCCGTTCGCCGATCAGATCGCGGACTTCACGAAACTTTTCGAGCCGCTCGGATTCAGGCCCGTCAAAGGCCGCCGGGTTTTCAAAGGGCCAGAAGAGCCGTTGCTTGGTGAAGGGCCAGATTTTCGGACACGCCTTCTCCGCTTGCTCACAAACGACAATGGCATAGCGGACGGAAAGTTTTCCGAGGTAGTCGCCGACGGGTTTCGAGCGATGCCCGTCCAAGCTGATCCCGACTTCGTTCATCACTTGGGTTGTCAGGGGATGAATGCCGCATGGTTCCAGTCCAGCACTGTGGACTTCCAAGCTGTCCCCGGCGTACTTCTTCAAGAACGCTTCGGCCATTTGGCTGCGGACGGAGTTGCCCGTGCAAAGGAACAAGACAACGGGGCGGTCCATAATCATGGCTCCAACAAAAAGAACTTTTCACCAAGGCATCACGGTCACAGATATCCGAATGCGTCGCGGTTGGTCATCGGGACCATGTTCCGATCTGACATCCCAGATTTCGGACGGCAGCGTTTTTCTGAATTCAACCATGCGAGCCTCATCGGCGGTCTTGCGAAACTCGGTTCCGAGCTTTGTGGCCAGCCAATCTGTGTACGGCTTCCATTCGCCCTGCGTCTCGATTTCCCACGTCGCCGTGGATTTCCATGTCTCGCGCGTCACGATCATTGTTTGAACGATGGCTCCATCGTCTGGAATCGAAAGCTTCACGAAGTCGGCGGTCACTTTCTCAAACACCGTTGGCGTCTGCCGAATCGGCCATGCCATCCATGCGATTGCGCAGAGAACCGCGAGACTGAACGCCTTGATCAGAAATTTCTGCCCGCTGAACTGCATCCGTCATATCCTCATTGTTCATCGCCGGAACCCGATCGCCGCTTGCCACGGAAAAGCACAAGACTCGTGAGCGTGAATCCACACGCCACAGCGGCGGCACCGAGCGCTACGGGATGAGTTCCAAGATTCATCAAAAGGACGAACGCCATTGAGGACGTGAAAATCTGGAGCAATCCCAAAATCAAGCGAACGACTGCCCACAACTTCTCAGACTGCTTTGAGTGGCCCATCGGTTCATTCCGGTGAATTCGCAGGTGAGTGGCTTGAGGAAACGACTTCGCCCAGCCGCGTCTCGACAAAGTGCCGGATTTCGTCGCGGACTCGGCGGTAATGGCCGAGTGCCTCTTCTTCGGTGGCGGCGGATTTCGCGAGTTTGGGCGGATCGTCGAACGCGACATGCACGACCTTCGTCCGCTGGTTGAAGGCCGGACAATGTTCGTCGGCATGACCACAGACCGTAATCACGAGATCGAGGGGCACGTCGGACAAGCTGCTCACCAGCTTCGACGTCTGTGACGTGATGTCGATGCCGGCCTCAGCCATGACTCGGACGGCGTTCGGATTCAGTCCGTGTGCTTCAATGCCCGCCGAGTACGGTTCGATCCGCTCGCTGAGCAGCGCTCGCGCCCAACCTTCGGCCATTTGACTGCGACAAGAATTCCCGGTGCAGAGAAACAAGACTTTCGGTTTCATGGCTTCGTAGTGCTCCAAAGTTGAATTACGTCATTGAGGCCAGGCGAGCGTCCGGCGTCATTAGCTCTTGAAGGTGCGTCAATCCGACGGGAGGTTCGGTCTGCCAGGGGACAAGGACTGTGCGAGATGAATGCTCGGTCTCGACTTCGTGGATGAAGGGCTGCTCGTGAAGCTGTCGCGATTTCAACAGCGGGTCACGGATCGCCAACGGAGTCAGGCTTTCGTTGATGACCCAGGCATAAGGTTCAATGCCCGCTCGCCGCAGATCGCGTTGAAGCTGCGCGGCCTCATGGACCGGAGTGGCTTCGGGCAGTGTCACAATCAGCACGCGCGTGAGAGCCGGATCGCGGAGTCGTGGCAGCAGTTGCTGAACCGACTCCGGCATTTGACTCGCCTGCCGCGCGACCTCGCGGTGATAGGCCAAGGCCGCGTCGAGTAACAGAATCGTGTGCCCGGTCGGGGCCGTGTCGAGCACGACGAAGACATCCGTCCCATCGGCAACCGCTTGGGCGAACGCTCGAAACACCGCGATCTCTTCCGTGCAAGGGGAGCGGAGATCTTCGGCCAGCAACGCCTTCCCCTGCTCATCGAGTCCCGCTCCAGCCGTCTGCATGACTTCGGCGGTGTATCGTTGGGTCTCTGCTTGCGGATCAATGCGACTGACTTGCAGAGTTGGCAGCGACTCTCCGGCGATGGCGGCGGCGACGTGCGCGGCAGGGTCAGTGGTCGTCAGGTGGACGCGATAGCCGCGCTGAGCCAACGCGACCGCCACTGCGGCGGCAATCGTCGTCTTGCCGACCCCCCCTTTGCCCATCGTCAAAATCACTCCGTGTCCCGGAGCGGCCAAGTCATCCAGCAGACTTCCGAGTGACGGCGGCCAGTCGTCGGTCTGGTCAAGTAATTCCGAGTCGAGCACGGGCATCGTCTCTGCGTGCGTCATGGCTCGCAGAAGGGAGATGCCCAGCAACCCCTGCGCGGACAGCGGCACAATCGTTCGTGGTAAGCCCGCCAATATGTCTGGCATGGCGGCGATGGATTGTTGGCCGAGCCGCTCCATCGCAAACGCAATCGGATCATCCTCGCTGGTCGCTTGAAACACTCCATTCACGATCAAGTGCTGGTTGCGAACGCCGAGACCGGAAAGCTCGTGACTGGTCCGAGCCGCCTCGCGGAACGCGGTGACGTCGGGACGAGTCACCAGAACCAGAGTCGTTGTCGCCGGATCACACAGCGCCTTGACGGTGTCTTGATACAGCCGTTGTTGAGCCTGCAAGCCAGCCAGTGGCCCCAAACAGGACGTGCCGGTCGTATTCTTCTCCATGAATCCGGACCAAGCCGAGGGGAGCGACAACAACCGCAGCGTGTGTCCGGTCGGTGCGGTATCGAAGATCACATGCGCGTATTCCGCAGTCGCTTGCGGATCGCCCAACAACCGCGAGAACTCATCGAACGCGGCGATCTCCAAAGTGCATGAGCCAGAGAACTGCTCTTCCATGCTCGTGACTGCGGCGACGGGAAGCAGTTTGCGATACGGCCCCACCATGCGTTCGCGGTAGGCAGCGGCGGAGACTTCGGGATCAAGATTCATCGCGAACAGATTCTGCGTCTGCGGCACCTGTGTCGGATGATTACTGAGCTTGATTCCCAAGACCTCATCCAGGTTGGAGGCCGGGTCCGTGGAGACCAACAGCACGCGCTGGCCGCTGTCAGCCAATGACACCGCCGTGGCACAAGCCAGCGACGTCTTACCGACGCCACCTTTCCCCGTGAAAAACAAATTGCGTGTGGGATGCGGGATGAGATCCATCATGCAGCCGTCTTTCGATGCTCGTGACGTGTGTGCTCAACAGCTACCGGTGGCACAACAGCCGGTGCCGCTGCTGGAGATCACCGGTAACGCGGTTCCCACGGATGCGATGGCGGTCCATTGGCTGAGTAGTTCTCGCGTCGGATATTGCCCCTGACTGGCAACGTGCCCATCCACGAGGATCACTGGCAAACAATCGGTTCCGTGCGTCGTGAGCAATGCGCGGACGTCGTTGTTCTGAGTGAACTCCGCCGGTTGGTGTGCGAGGTTGAAGCGATCGACCCGCACACCGTGCGTTTTCAGCCATTCCAAATCGGCGGCGAAACGGGGCAAAACCGGATCAACCTGCGGCCCGCAAACACCCGTGGAACAGCACATCGGCTTGTCGAACACTTGCATGGACTTCATGGCAGTTCTCCGCACGCTTTCAAAATGGAACAGCGAACATGGGCATCGTTCATCGACGAATCACGATCATTGATTCAAAAAAAGAGACGTCACTTCAATCCTGAGACCAATGTCTGCAACAGCTTGAGCATCTTCTTATTGATGCAGTAGCAAACTTTAGGCCCGTCGATGTCTCCCTGGACCAACCCCGACTGTTTCAGAATTTTGAGATGTTGCGACACCGTGGATTGAGCCAGCGGAAGTTCTCCCACGATCTCGCCGCACACACACGACGCCCGCTCAATCAGCATCCGCACGATCGTCACGCGAGCTGGGTGAGCAAGTGCCTTGGCGAGCCGCGCAAGCAATTCGCCATCGCTGACCCCAGCGACGTTGACGGTCGTCTCAACACAACATCTCGTTTTGGATTTGCGGGCAGCCATCGTTTCCTTTCATCGTTGATCGACGATGGACGGTATCGGGCTGTGAGAATTGCGTCAATTCAGTAAATGACGAGTCTGCGATACTCTCATGTCATGACGACCACACTCCGCGTCCACGGCCTCGACTGTGCCGATGAGGCGATTCCGCTCCGCGAGGCGTTGGAGTCACAACCCGGTGTGCGCGAGTTGTCGTTCGACTTGCTGCGCGGGCTGATGATCGTCGAACACGACGAGGCGACGATCACCAGCGACGATTTGATGGCCGCCGTCGCGACGATTGGATTCCGCGCCGAGTTGATGTGCGATGTGTGCCCCGTCGAAGGCTCGGCTTCTGAGCCGCATCGCGGTTGGCGGTCGGTTGTCACCATCGCGAGCGGACTGTTGCTCGGCGCGGGCTTCGTCGTGCAAGGGTTGACCGGCGGATGGCCCGCTTTGCTGGGAACTTCCGAATCGCCGCCGTCGATGTTGGTACGCGGACTCTTCATCGCAGCGGCGATCATCGGTGGGAGCATCGTGCTGCCGAAAGCGTGGCTCGCATTGCGGCGCGGACGGCTCGACATGAACGTACTGATGATGGTCGCTGTGGCGGGAGCCATCGGCATCGGTGAGTTCTCGGAAGCGGCGATGGTGGCGTTTCTGTTCGCGGTGTCGCTGGCGTTGGAAACTTGGAGCGTCGGCCGCGCTCGGCGAGCGGTCGAAGCCTTGATGAAGCTCACGCCGGACACGGCTCGCGTGCTGCGGCCGGATGGCTCAGAAGTCTCCGTGTTGGCGAAGGAGGTCAACGTCGGTGACAAGTTGATCGTGCGGCCCGGTGAAAAGTTTCCGTTGGACGGCCGAGTCCTCAAGGGAGAAACGACCGTCAATCAAGCTCCCATCACCGGCGAATCCGTCCCGGTGCCGAAGAGTCCGGGCGATGACGTGTTCGCGGGCACGATCAATCAAGACGGGGCCGTTGAGCTGGAGACGACGAAGCGTGCCGACGACTCGACACTGGCACGCATTGTCCGAATGGTGACGGCCGCGCAACGTAAACGCTCGCCGACCGAGCAGTGGGTTGAAGTCTTCGCTCGCCGTTATACGCCGACCGTGATGGCGTTGGCCGTGGCGGTCATGCTCGTACCGCCGCTGATCGCGGGAGCCAGTTGGTCACATTGGTTCTACCAAGGGTTGGTGCTGCTGGTGATCGCGTGCCCGTGTGCGTTGGTGATTTCGACGCCGATCAGTTTTGTCGCGGCGTTGGCGAGTGCCGCCAATCAAGGCGTGCTCGTCAAAGGAGCCAGCTATCTCGAATTGGCCTCGCGGCTCAAAGCCATCGCACTCGACAAGACCGGCACGCTCACCGTCGGTCGTCCCGAAGTGAAAGAGGTCGTCGCGCTGAACGGCCACACCGAGCACGAAGTCCTCGACATCGCCGCCGCCATTGAAGCCCGCTCACAACACCCGCTGGCCGAGGCCATCGTCCGCCATGCGAAGTCGCTCGGTTTGAGTCCGGCATCGGCCGAGGACTTTCAAGCGATTTCGGGCAAAGGTGCGACCGCGAAGCTCAACGGTCAGCCGGTCTGGATCGGCTCGCACCGAGCCTTCGAGCAACGCGGCGAAGAAACTCCCGAACTTCACAACCGCATGGAACAACTCGCCGCACGAGGTCACAGCGTTGTGGTGATTGCCGCTCACGAACACGTCTGCGGCCTGATCGGGCTGGGCGATGCGATTCGCCCGAACGCGAAAGACGCCCTCACCGCGATGCACCAAGCAGGCATTGAGCGGCTTGTCATGCTGAGCGGTGACAATTCCGCCGCCGCCGCAAACGTCGCGTTGGCGGTTGGCATCGACGATGTCCGCGCCGAACTGCTTCCCGAAGACAAAGTCGCCGCCATCGAAGAATTGGTCTCGCGTCACGGCATCGTCGGCATGATCGGCGACGGTGTGAACGACGCCCCCGCAATGGCCCGCGCCAGTCTCGGCATCGCAATGGGAGCCGCCGGCACCGACGCCGCCCTCGAAACCGCCGACATCGCCCTGATGAGCGATGACCTCTCCCGTGTCGCGTGGCTGATCGCTCACTCTCACCGCACGTTGCGAATCATCCGCCAAAACATCACCGCCTCGCTCGGCGTGAAAGCAGTGTTCGTGCTGCTCACAATTCTCGGCCACGCCAATCTCTGGACCGCCATCGCCGCCGACATGGGCGTGTCGCTGGCCGTGGTGTTCAATGCGTTGCGGTTGCTGAGAATTAGCGATGATCGCATGATGGCAGGAGAAACCGTTCGGGAGCGTCGCGATGGACGTTGATCGGCGGATCCGAGGGTGAATTCGGAGACACGCATCGTGATCGAAGAGGAAAGAAGTGCGAGCCCGGCGTTGCCGACTGCGCAACCGGACGACCTTGAGTTGTTGCGGCGTGCTCGTATGGGAGACTACGAGGCGTTCTCGGCGCTGGTCGAGCGGTTTCAGCGGCGGGTCTTCGCGGTGGCTCGGCGGATTGTTGGCGATCAGCACGATGCCGAGGATGTCACGCAGCAGACGTTTCTCAGTGTGATGGATCATCTCGGTGACTTCCGCGAGGAGTCGAGCGTAGCCACTTGGATTCTGCGGATCGCGACCAATCATGCGCTGAAAGTGCTGCGTAAGCGGCGCGGGTTACCGACGGTTTCGCTGGATTCACCGACGAGAGATGGGGAGGACAGCTACGGCACGCTGCCGCATCCGGAGTTCATCGCTCAGTGGCGCGATGAGCCGGCGCGGTTGGCTCAGCAGCGTGAGGTGCGGCAGTTGATCGAGGCAGCGTTGGACGAGTTGCCGGAGAAGTATCGCGTCGTGTTCGTGCTGCGGGATGTTGAGGGGCTGTCGGTCAAAGAGACGGCCCAGGCTCTGGGGCTGTCCGAGTCCAATGTCAAAGTGCGGCTACTGCGAGCGCGGCTGGACCTGCGTGAGCGGCTTACGCGAGTTCTCGGCGACGAGGCCACACGCATGTTTCCCAGCCACGACCACGACGGATGACAAGTTTTCGACTGACCGGCATTTTCGGCGTAACCTGAGACCGACTTGAGGATCAATCAGATTCGTAGCCACTCTCGCCAGAGAGTGGGAATAGCTGTCGAGAGATTCCCCAAGCTCTGGCGAGCTTGGCTACCAGGGCAGAGGACACCAGCGATGACATGCGAAGAAATGTTGGCCGCGTTGAGCGACTACGTCGATGGCGAGCGATTGACAGCCGTTTGCGAAAAGTTTGCCGAGCACCTCGCGGGCTGCAATCCGTGCCAGGTCGTCGTGGACAACATCCGCCAAACGATCAGCCTCTACCAAGATGGCGAGCCATATCCCGTTCCGGCTGAATTTCAGCAGCAACTCAAAGAGTGCCTGCGGCAACGCTGGGAGTCGAAGTTCGGGCCGCCACCCAAGGGCTGAGACAACGACAAGAGCGGTAACGCCCATAACGGCGTGCGAGATCGGGACAAGATGTGCCTGATTCCGCACGCCGTTCGCGTTTGAGCGGCCCGCTTTGCGGCGGCTTGGGCTAATTGCGGTGGATCTCAAAAACGCTTTGTCACCAACTCAACGCTCCATTAGCAGCGACCCGCTCTGAATTGGGTTGGCCATGTTTTCGCGAATCTCAAAAAGCGTGTAACCAACTTGCCGCTCGCGGATCAGTCCTTGCAAGAGGCGTGCGCTGCCTCGCGATTCTCTGACGCAACCAAACAGATTTCACTAAGGAAACAGTCATGGCCATCACCACCATTAGTCCCCACGAACTGGCGGCTCGGCAAGCACGAGGCGAGGTGTGCGAGTTGATCGACGTCCGCACGCCGGTCGAGTTTCAGGAAGTGCATGTGGCGTTCGCTCGCAACGTACCGCTAGATCGGCTGGACCCGAAAGCATTGATGAGTGCTCGCAACGGCGCAAGCCAACAGCCGCTGTATGTGATCTGCCGATCGGGCAATCGAGCCAGCCAAGCGTGCGAGAAGTTCCTCGCCGCCGGGTCCACCAACATCGTCAATGTCGCTGGTGGCACGCTGGCTTGGGAACATGCCGGACTGCCCGTGACTCGCGGCAAGAAGGCGATCTCGCTTGAACGACAAGTCCGCATCGCAGCCGGCTTGCTAGTGCTGACCGGTGCCGTGCTGGGCTACTTTGTGAATCTGAACTGGATTGGACTGTCAGCGTTCGTCGGTGCCGGACTGGCTTTCGCCGGAATCACCGATACCTGTGCGATGGGGATGCTGCTGGCTCGGATGCCGTGGAATCAGGTGGCCACATCTTCGCCAAGCAGTGCCGTTGCGGGGTCGAAACCGTCTGATTCAAAACAGTGTCCGCCACAGTCGAACAAGTCGTGCTGCGGCTGAAGTTCAACCACCTCGAACGATGACCTGACGACAAACACATCACAAAGAGAGACAACGTCATGCTTCTGCATCAACGCTTCATTCCGGGACTCGCGATTGCTTCTTATCTGGTGGGCGATGAACGGACGGGGGAAGCCGCCGTGATCGACCCGACTCGCGACGTGGAAGACTATTTGACGTTCGCCAGGGACAACGATCTCCACATCCGGCACATTCTGGAAACTCACGTCCATGCCGACTTCGTCAGTGGCGCACGGGAACTGAAGGCTCGGCTCAAGGATGAACCGGTCATCCACTCGTCGGGCATGGGCGGTGTCGAATGGACGCCACCGTATGCGGATCATGTGGTGAAGGACGGTGACGAAGTGCAGGTCGGTTCGATGCGGCTCAAGGCCATCCACACCCCAGGTCACACGCCGGAGCATGTGTCGTGGGCGTTGTACAATGACACCCGCAGCAAGGAGACGCCGTGGATCATGTTCACCGGCGATTTCCTCTTCGTTGGCGACGTGGGTCGTCCGGACTTACTCGGTGCCGAGGCTCAACGGCAACTCGCTCATCAGCTTTATCAAAGTGTGTTCGACAAGCTGCCCGCCGTGCCGGACATCACCGAGATTTTCCCGGCGCATGGCGCGGGGTCTCTGTGCGGCAAGGCGATCAGTTCGCGGCGGTCATCGACCGTTGGGTTTGAGCGAAAATTCAACCAGGTGCTGACCCGCAAGCCGGAAGAGCAGTGGATTCGCGATCTGATGTCCGACATGCCGCTGGCCCCGCCGTATTTTCGCCGGATGAAGAAGATGAACCAGGAAGGGCCGGCGATCCTTGGTCCCGAGCTGCCGGGCCTGCGGCGTTGGAGCGTCAAGGAAGTTCACGACCGCGTGTGCGACAAATGCCTGATTCTCGACGTGCGATCCAAAGAGGCGTTCGCGGCGGCACATATTCCCGACGCGATCAACATCCCGTTCGGCCATCAACTGCCGAGTTGGGCTGGCTGGGTGTTGCCTTACGATCGACCGATTCAACTCATCGTCGATCACCCGGCGCAGGTTCCGGAAGTCGTGACGCACCTGATTCGCGTCGGCTTCGACGAGATTCAAGGTTACGTCCAGGGAGGCATCGACGGCTGGGAGACGAGCGGATATCCGCTGGCCATGCTCGACACGATGTCCGTGCATCAGTTGCGTGACCGTCTGGCGCAAGGGTCCGATCGCGTGACGGTGCTCGATGTGCGAACCGAGAAGGAATGGAACGCCGGGCACATCGACGGAGCGATCCACATTCACGGCGGCAAGCTCCAAGAGCGGTTCGCCGACGTACCGCAGAGCAAGCCGGTCGCCGTCATTTGTGGTTCCGGCTATCGAGCCTCGATCGCGGCCTCCTTCCTCAAGCGAGAAGGCTATGCCGAAGTGACCAACGTCGTCGGCGGCATGTCCGCTTGGAAAGCGGCGGGCCTGCCGATGACGGACTGTTCCGGCCCCGTCTGCAACAAGTAACGAGCATTCGCTGAGTGTCTTAATAAGGAGTATCACCAATGAGAGATGTCCTGTTCGTTGTCGGATTTCTCGTGTTTTGGATCGCCCTCAACCGCTGGGTTCTGCCACGGTTCGGAGTGCAGACCTGAATGAGCGGCGCATGCACGCG
>CAMAWN010000131.1 GCA_945861865.1 Candidatus Kuenenia stuttgartensis
GTTCCGGCGGGCACGCGCGGAGCACTGACCCCCGATTCCTTCGTGAAGACTGACGTGAAGGCAACATCGCCATCCGCGTTTTCTCCCAGGAATTGTTTCTTGGCGGCGGCATCGTTGAACATCACCGTGCGGACAACAAACGCCTGCACGCCGTAGTAATCGGACTGCAAGAAGTCGTTGACCAACGGGCTGTCGTGACACTGAGCGCATTGCAAATCGCGACCGAAGAACAGCCGGCCAATGTCGCGTGTCACTAGGTTTGGCTCGGCGGTGCGGTCGAGGAAAAACTTCGCGGCCGGCCGAGTCGCCGGATCGACACCGTCCGACGCGATGATCTCGCGGACCAGTTGGTCGTACGGCTTGTTGACGAAGAACGATTCGTACAAGTACTTGTCCCACTCGGCCGCGGACACATGGGCGTCGGCTCGGCGTTCCATCAGAGCCACGTCGAACGTGTTCGCCAGGTGCCGAGCGAATCGCGGACTAGCCAGCAGTTTTTCGATCAGTTTTTGCCGTTTGTCGGGGGCCAAGTCATCCAGAAATGCCTTCGCCTCCGCCCCCGTCGCAGTCATGCCGTTGAGGTCGAGGCTGACTCGCCGCACGAATTCCGCGTCCGAACAAACCGCCGCGACCGGTCCCAATGGAGCAGCATCCACCAATTGGTCGATCCGCCGATGCAACGGTTCCGGAACTTGAGCGACCGCCGGTACAAACACCGCGAAAACGATCGCGGTGAATGCGACAACTGATCGGAAAGAAGGCAGCGACCAGGAAACATGTGCCGGCATTCGGTGGGCCTCCGGCGAATCAGGTGAGAACCGAGTCAGGCAGGAGAGGCCGTCCATTGGCCTCCAATTGGTATCGGCTGATGTGTACGGTAGGCCGGTCGTTGGACATCGTCAACCGGAACACCTTGCCGGGACAGCCTCAATGGTCAGAAGCTGGTCCGGTCGTGACGGTCGGTGGGGCCGGGATTGAAGTCAGAAATTGGTTGTTGATGATTGGCGATTGGTTATTTGAATTCTGCAATCGCCAATCATCAATGACCAATTTCTGCCGCTGTCCGATGAGCGACGAAGATCACCGAAGCAACTCCCATTGCTTGTCCCAGCGCTGCGACGAGATCGGGATCGCAGTTCGCAATTCTTGTGCGAACAACGACACGCGCAGCTCCTCCAACATCCAGTGGCAGGTCGCGAGTTCCGGTTCGTGGCGTCCCGATTCCTTGGCGGCGTCGAGTCGCACGAGCAGCTTGCGCCAGCGCGGCTCAATGTCGGTCGCGGCTCGTTGATCGCGAGCTTGCCCAGCAGCAGTGAGCTTCTTGATTCGCAGCGCGATGCCCTGAAAGTAGCGCGGAAATTGTTGCAACCAGTCCCACGTCGTCGTCGTGAGGAATCCCGCTTCGGTCAGTCGAGCGAGCTGTTCTCGGCAATCGGCGACGGCCGTTTGAACGAACGGCAGTCGGCAACCGGCGATCGCTTGGCGAGCGGCCGTGTACGCGGCGAGCAGCGGGCCGATGAGTTGCATGACCTCTTGGACGGCCGCCGGAATTTGCGACTTTGCGGCGCGGACTCGGTCCTGGAATTGGGACTTCGTGCTCGGCGTAGGATGGGCACTCCTGCCCGTCCCTTCGACCACCGATTCTGGACGGGCAGGAGTGCCCATCCTACTTCCGAAAAACGCTCGCTCGGCGATCATCTCGGTCAGCAACTGCGGCAGCCGACCCTTGTCTGGCAACATCGCCGTCAGCATTTGCCATTTGCCGAGCTCAGGCAGGTGCTGCATCTGTTTCTTCAACTCCTTGGAGGCTGCGATGACAAACAGCCGTCGCAGTCCGAGCCGCGTGTCGAACACCGCACGCTCCGTGGAATCGGCCAATCGCAGCGAGACGCTCAAGCCGCGATCGACTAGCGATGGGTAGCCCTTCAACTTCAATCCGCCATGTTCGAGATCGACCGCCGGCGGCAACACGTCAAAGTCCCAATCGGTCAACCCGTCGCGATTCCACTGCGAGTGATCGATCGCCGAAAAGCTGGCCGAGGCTTTCGCTCCGAGCTGTCCGCAAAGTTGATCGAGGTCGCGGCTGACTGCGAGCGTCTTGCCGTTCGCACCCAGCACCTTGACGCTGATCCGCAGATGCGGCGGCAAGTCGTCCTCACGAATCTCGCTCGCGTCGATGCGCTGGCCGCTCAGCTTCGTGAGCACCGCCGCGACTGCCGCGTTGACATCTCCCTCGCCGAACTTGATTTGCTTGAGCACCACCTTCGCCGTCTCCGGCACGGGGAGGAACAGCCGCCGCCGTTCTTTCGGCAACGACTTGATGAGCGCGATGACTTTCTCTTCGAGCAGTCCCGGCACGAGCCAGCCGAGACGCAGCGGATCGAGTTGGTTGAGTCCCTCCTGTGGCACGGTGATCGTGATACCGTCATCCGCCTCGCCCGGTTCGAGTTTGTAGGCGAGCGGGACTTGAATGTGCCTGAGCTTCAACGTCTCTGGGAAATCTTCCGCCGAGGCGGCGGCACGCTCCGGGTTGAGTAAGTCTTCGCGTGACAAAAACAGGCCAGCGGCGGGCTGACGCTCCCCGCTGGCCTGTTTCGTTCGTTGTGTTTGCTGGCACCACTTCAGCAGACTTGGTCCATCGACGACTTCAGCCGGAATGCGTTGCTCATAGAACTCCAGCAGCGTTTCTTCGCCTTTCAGAAAGTCCGCGCGGCGCGACTTCACTCGCAACACTTCGAGTTCGTCGATCAGTTTCGAGTTGTGGATGAAGAACGGGGCGGTGCAGTCGAAGTCCCGTTCGACCAAGCCGTGTTGAATCAGCAATCGCCGTGCGGTGACGGCATCAATCCGTCCCAACCGCACTTTGCGGCGAGGCACGATTGTCAGGCCGAACAGAGACACACGCTCGAATGCCATCGCCGAACCGGCCGAGCGATCCCAGTGTGGCTCGCTGTGAGTCCGCGTGACGAGATGCTCGGCCAGCGATTCGATCCACGCCGGGTCGATCCGTGCAACGGTTCGCAGATACCGCTTGCTGGTCTCGATCAACTCCGCCGCGACGATCCATTTTGGCTTCGAGCCAAACGTCCCCGATCCCGGCCAGACGACCCCCTTTATTCCTCCGGCCGCCGTGTACTCGGAGGACTCACTCTCCCGGTTCGCGATGCTCGCGAGGAACCCCGTCAGCAACGCGCGATGAATGCTGTCCGCAGACAATTTGAGATTTGAGATTTGAGATTTTAAATTCGAATTCTGAGAAGAGGTCTGTGCCGTGGCGTTGCCATCGGTCCAGCCTCGGCGGCCCGCCTTCAATCCGCATTCCGTCGCGATTTCGACCAACTGCCGATGCACGTCGGCCCACTCACGCAGTCGGTTGAAGTTCAGAAAGTTTTGCAGGCACGCCTTCCGCACGTGGCTCTTCGAGAGCGTGTCCTTCAAGTGATGAAAGAAATCCCACAGCTTCAAGAGACTGAGGAAGTCCGAGTCGGGATGCTGAAACGGCTTGTGCTTTTCGTCCGCCGCCTGCTGCTTGTCGAGCGGCCGTTCGCGCGGGTCTTGAGCCTCCAGCGCGGCGGCGATGATCAGGATGTCATGCAGGCAGCCTTCGTCATGTCCCGCGACGATCAGCCGAGCAATCCGCGGATCGACCGGCAATCGCGCCAGCTTGCGGCCGAGTTCGGTCAGTTCGTTCTGCTCGTTGACTGCTCCGAGTTCAAACAGCGTTTTGTAGCCGTCGCGAATCGCCGTCGGCTTCGGCGGTTCGAGGAACGGAAAATCCTCGATCGCTCCGAGGTTGAGCGACTGCGTTTGCAGAATCACCGACGCGAGGTTTGTGCGCAGGATTTCCGGCGGAGTGAAACGCTCGCGAGTGTTGTAGTCCGATTCCTCGAACAGCCGGATGCAGACTCCCGGCCCAATGCGTCCGCAACGTCCCTGGCGTTGATCGGCCGACGCCTGCGAAATCGGCTCGATGGGCAGCCTCTGCATCTTGCTGCGCGCGGAGTATCGACTGATGCGCGCCGTGCCGGTGTCGATGACCGCTCGAATGCCGGGGACTGTTAGAGACGACTCGGCGACGTTCGTGGCGATGACGATCCGTCGCCGGCCGGCTCTCGGCTCAAAGACTCGCTGTTGTTCGGCGAGCGTCAGCCGAGCGTACAGCGGCAGAATCTCGACATCGGCCTTCGTCCCATTGCGTCCGCCCGTGATGTGGAACCGCCCTCGCAGCAGTTTGGCCGTTTCGTGAATGTCCCACTCGGTCGGCTGAAAGATCAGGATGTCCCACAAGTCCTCGGCGACGAGTTCATCGACCGCTGCGAGGATCGCCTGCTGTGGGTCGATGTCATCCACGTCTTGGCGAACGGAGGGCGATCGCCAGCGGGTTTCGACCGGATACATCCGGCCGGAGACTTCCAAAATCGGAGCGGGCCCGGCACTCGATCCGAAATGTTCCGCGAACCGCGCTGCGTCGATCGTCGCCGAGGTGATGATGACTTTCAGATCCGGCCGCCTCGGCAACAGTCGCTTCAAATTGCCCAGCAGAAAGTCGATGTTGAGGCTTCGCTCGTGAGCCTCATCGACGATGATCGTGTCGTACTGGTCGAGGAACCGATCGGAACGAGTTTCTGCCAGCAGCACGCCGTCGGTCATCAGCTTGATGAGCGTGTTCGGCTGCGTCGCATCGGTGAATCGAATTTTGAAACCGACCGTCGTGCCGAGCGTTGTCTTCAATTCCTCCGCCACGCGAGCGGCAATCGTCCGCGCGGCGACTCGGCGCGGCTGCGTGTGGCCGATCAAACCAGAGATACCGCGGCCTAACGACAGGCAGAGCTTCGGCAACTGCGTCGATTTTCCCGATCCGGTCTCGCCGCAGACGATGATGACTTGATGCTCGCGAATCGCTGCTTCGATCTCCGCCCGCTTGGCGAGGATCGGTAATTCGGAGTCGTACTCGATTTTCGGCACGTGGCCCGCTCGGCTCGTGCGGCGAGCGAGCGAGCGACGGAATCCTTCGTCCAACTTCGCCAGCAATGCGTCAATCGGCCGTTTCGCCTTCTCGGACTCACGCAGTTGCCGAACCTGTTGCCGCAAGCGATGCCGGTCGGACAGCATGGTCTCGGCAAGTCGGCGTTCCCAATCCGTGAGCATCAAAGTCGCCCTGTCGCAGAGTCGCTCCGTCGCGAAGTGTGAGGGCTAGAGGTCGTCATCCAGGCCATCGTCGTGGGCTTCTGAATCGGTCAGCAAGCGGACATCGCTTAGCGACGCCTTCCCCAGCGGGACTACGTCACCACTGTCGCGGGAGGAATCCCAGGCAGGACGAACGTCGTCGTCATCCTCGTCCATCCGGTCTTCTTCATGCTGACGTTTGGGCATCCCGATCATGACTTCCGTGCTGGCATCGTGCTCGACCATGTCAGGATCATCGGGGCCGAGATGCACTTTGTACTTCGCGTTCGCGAAGGCGAGTTCGTCGCCAGGCAACAATGCTCCGCGAGTGACGCGCTGCCCGTTGACCTTCGTCCCGTTGGTGCTGCCAAGATCACGAATGAAAAGCAGTCCGTCCGTCTTCACGATCATGCAATGCAGCTTCGAGATGCTGCTGCGATCAATGAAGATGTCGCACACACCGCGCTTGCGTCCGACGATCGTCACGTCCTTTTTCAGGCGGATCGACCGCTCGCCGTCGGTGGAGATGAGTTTGGCTTCCATCTTGGACCTCAGTGAACCGGAGAACCCGGTCGATCGCGAAGTGCTTTCGAGGCAACAGGTTCAACACTGTTCCACGGAAAACCCGATCTGTCAAGCGGTTGATTTGGTTGCTTGAGAAGGGAGCGGTGGGTCGCTAATTTGCCCGCTCGCTGCGCCTGGGCTGGCCTTGGGTGGGCAACTTCCGCCCCCCGTTGTGGTTGAGTGATTTGGGCGGACCGTGTTTTGAGCGGCCGGTGCGGCGATTACTTCAAGGAAAACATTTCATGTCCAACAAGTTCGTCTATTTCTTTGGTGGCAGTTCTGCGGATGGTGACGGCAAGATGAAAACTCTGCTCGGCGGCAAGGGAGCCAACCTCGCTGAGATGTGTTTGATTGGCATTCCGGTGCCGCCAGGATTCACGATCACCACGGAAGTCTGCGCCGCTTACTACGAGCAGGGGAAGAAGATTCCGGAAGGGGCCATTCCGCAGATTGACGAAGCGCTCGCCAAGACCGAGGCACTCGCCGGGAAGAAGTTCGGCGATCCGGCCGACCCGCTGCTCGTTTCCGTGCGTTCGGGTGCGGCGCTCTCGATGCCCGGCATGATGAATACAATCCTCAACCTCGGCTTGACTGATGCCAGCGTTGAGGGGCTGGTGAAGAAGACCGGCAACGAACGGTTCGCCTACGACAGCTACCGCCGCGTCATCGACATGTTCGGCTCGACCGCGATGGGGGTTGAGCACGAAGAGTTCGAGCACGAAATCGCGAAGCTCAAGGCCGAGAAGAACGTGAAGCTCGACACGGACCTGACGGTGGACGATCTCAAGGAACTAGTGAAGCGGTACAAGGCGGTCTACAAGAAGCACGTCGGCGATGACTTCCCGCAGGAGCCGAAGAAGCAACTGATGCTGGCCATCAACGCGGTGTTCAACTCGTGGATGGGGAACAAGGCTCAGGAATATCGCCGCATCGAGCGCATCACCGGTCTGCGAGGCACGGCGGTCAACGTGCAGGCGATGGTCTTCGGCAACATGGGGAGTTCGTCGGGCACCGGCGTCGCGTTCACGCGCGATCCGAACACCGGCGAAGACCTCTTTTACGGCGACTACCTCGTCAACGCTCAGGGCGAAGACGTCGTCGCCGGTATCCGCACGCCGGAGCCGATCGCCGAACTCGCCAAGTACAACGCGACGGTTTATGACCAGCTTTGTGGGATCCGAGCCAACCTCGAAAAACACTTCCGCGAGATGCAGGACATTGAGTTCACGGTGCAAGAAGGAACGCTCTACATGCTGCAAACTCGCAGCGGCAAGCGAACCGGGACCGCAGCCGTCCGCATCGCGGTCGAGATGTTGAAGGACGGCCTGATCGACGAAGAGACCGCCCTGAAGCGGGTCAACCCGGAGTCGCTGAATCACCTGTTGCAGCCGCAGCTCGACCCGAAGTCGAAGGTCAAGCCGGTCGCTCAAGGGATCGCGGCCAGTCCGGGCGCGGCCAGCGGCATGATCGTCCTGTCTGCCGAAGCGGCCGTCGAACATGCGGCCAAGTTTCCGAACGATCCGATCATGCTCGTCCGCAAAGAGACCAGCCCCGAAGACGTCGCGGGCATGCACCTCGCGAAGGGCATCCTCACCAGCACCGGCGGCAAGGCGAGCCACGCGGCCGTCGTCGCTCGCGGTTGGGGCAAGCCGTGCGTCGTCGGTTGCGAAGCGGTCAAGATCGACGAGAAGTCGCAGACCGTCAATATCGCGGGCCAGACGCTCAAGGCCGGTGACTTCATCACGATCAACGGCACCACGGGTGACGTGATGATCGGCAAGGTCGAGACGATTCCGCCAACGATGACCGGCGACTTCGAGACGCTGATGACTTTGGCCGACAAGTATCGCAAGCTCAAGATTCGGACCAACGCCGACAGCCCGGCCGATTCACTGAAAGCTCTCGAGTTCGGCGCCGAAGGCATCGGCCTGTGCCGCACCGAGCACATGTTCTTCGGTGACGATCGCATCACCGCCGTCCGCGAGATGATCCTCGCCACGACGGTCGAAGACCGCCAAAAGGCACTCGCGAAGATCGAGCCGTTCCAGAAAGCAGACTTCGTCGGCATCTTCGAGGCGATGGCCGGACTGCCGGTCACGATCCGCCTGCTCGACCCGCCGCTCCACGAATTCCTGCCGCAAAAAGACAATCTTGCTGGCGCGGAAGCGGTTGCCAAGCAGATCGGCGTCAGCGTCGAGAAGATCTTCGAGCGAGTCGATGAGCTCCACGAAATGAACCCGATGATGGGCTTCCGCGGCTGCCGCCTGCCGATCGTCTTCCCCGAAATCGGCGACATGCAGGTCCGCGCAATCATCGAGGCCGCGATCGAAGTCCAACAGAAGGGCAAGAAAGTTCTGCCGGAAATCATGATCCCGCTCGTCGGCGTCGTCGAAGAACTGACGCTGCTCAAGAAGCGAGCGATCGCTGTCGCCGAAGACTGCATGAAGAAAGCCGGAGTCAAAGTCGAATACCTCATCGGCACGATGATCGAACTCCCGCGTGCCGCACTGACCGCCGACAAGATCGCCGAGGAAGCCGAGTTCTTCTCGTTCGGCACGAACGACCTGACCCAGATGACGTTCGGCTTCAGCCGCGACGACATCAAGGGATTCATGCCGACGTACCTGAAGGAAAAACTCCTGCCGGTGGACCCGTTCCAGTCGCTCGACGTCAACGGCGTCGGCCAACTGATCGAGATCGGCGTGACCAAAGGCCGTGCCTCGCGAAAAGCGATGCACAACCAACATCTCAAGGTTGGCATCTGCGGCGAACACGGCGGCGACCCCGACAGCGTCAAGTTCTGCCACAACGCCGGCCTCGACTATGTGAGCTGCTCGCCGTTCCGCGTGCCGATCGCCCGCCTCGCGGCAGCGCAAGCAGCGCTCGAAAAGAAGTAGTTCGTAGTCCCGCGTTCAGGCGGAATCAGTCCCACGAAACAGCCCGGTTGCGTCAAGCCGCCGGGCTGTGTCGTTGCGCCGCCAGGATCAACGGTTTGTCCGGACTTATTGAGGTCGGCCGTCAGAGCCGTCAGGAGACGCGCAGTTTCGCTGATTGCCAGTGCCGACATCGGATTCGGCAACATCAGCCGGTTTGTCGAGCGATTTTGAAGAGGACCGCGAACGCCGTCCGAAATCAGTCCGTAGCGCGATGATCGAATTCGCTCGTCACGGTTCTCGATTTCAAAAAGGTGGAGTGCTCATGGACTTCTTCCAGAATGCCACGGACGACCAAATTGCTTTGATGGGATGCTTTGTGGCGCTGGTGACGTCAGCCGCGTTGATGTACGTCAGCGTGTTCCTCAGTCGGACTCACCGTAAAACTCAGCTTCGCAGGGATGCTGGCCACACGCAGTCACTGTCTGCTCGCGACGAGCGTTCGGCACAGACAACCGAGGTTAAGTCACGCAAAGTGGCCTGATCCCGTGGGGCAGGTTTTTAACCTGTCCGTCCGATACTTACGGGCAGGTTGAAAACCCGCCCCAATTGGCACACCATTCCGCGAGACGACAAGATTCTTTGCGCGGAAGGAGACTTCTCATGCGTTCGATTTGGAAATCTGTTGCGGTGTTGGGACTGTTGAGTTTCGGATACGTCCTGGGGACAACCGGCGTGTTCAGCCCGAAGCCTCTGGGGGCACAGGCACCAGCCGAAGATGTGCCTTCCGCAGAGTCGCTCACGAAACTGAAAGAGGCATTTGCCGCAATCAAGAGCGCGGCCGAAACACTTGAGCAAGAAAATCGCTACGTCCCGGCGACCACATCGCTGAATGTCTTTTCGGTGATGGCGGGAGGAATCAACGCGGTGCGGGATCTGGAAGATGGGCGTGGCGTCGATCCGGAAACCTTCGCTGCACTTTACGCCGGCGAAGCGAAGCCAGATATCAAAGAGCACCTCGACCACGACGACCAAGGTCGCCTGACCTACAAAGGCAAAGTCGTTCGCATCTTTTCCAAGCAGCGAATGAAGTCGATCATCCAAGAGCGAACACGCTATTCGGCCGGCGGCGCTGTGAAGAAGTAGTCGCTTCAACTCCGTGACTCGACTACATCGCGCCAAATTGTCTGGCGGCTTCGACCGCGAGTTCATCGCAGCGCTCGTTCTCGACGTGACCGCTGTGTCCTTTGACGACCTTGAAGCGGACTTGGTGCTTGGCGAGCAGCACATCCAGTCGTTGCCAGAGTTCGAGGTTTTTGACTTCCGCCCAACGACTTCCTTCGCGACGTCGCCATCCATTCTTCTTCCAATTCGGCATCCAACTGGTGCAGCCGTCGGCGACATACTTGCTGTCGGTGATGACCTCGACCACGGTCGGACGGGTCAGCGATTCCAAACCAGAGATAACACCCATCAACTCCATTTGGTTGTTGGTGGTCGGGGCAGCTCCGCCAGAGAGTTCTTTCTCTTTGCCGGTCGTCGGATGCCGCAGGATGCAGGCCCAACCTCCCGGACCTGGGTTGCCGCTACACGCACCGTCGGTGAACAGCAGCACTTCGGCGGTGGAATCGTTCGGCATGGGGCGTCATCAAGCAGGCGGCTTAGCGTTCGCGGAAGATGATGCGACCGCGATTGAGGTCGTACGGCGAGACTTCGACCTTCACCTTGTCCCCGGGCACGATGCGGATAAAGTGCTTTCGCATTTTTCCGGCAACGTGAGCCATCACGAGATGGCCGTTCTCCAGCTTGACTCGGAATTGGGTGTTGGCCAAAGCCTCCACCACAACGCCTTCAACTTCGATCGCCTCTTCTTTGGCCATACTTTGGGAATCTCGCGCGAGAACCAACGAACATTTTGGGACGGACCCGGGTTTGGAAGGGCGGTATTCTGGCGTTCGCGGTGACTGTTTGCCAGCCACAGCATTCACAGTTCCGAGGTCTCCGACGAACTGTGTCACCACACGATGGGGTGATCGATGACAACCTGTTTGATTGGCCTGGGCGGCAATTTGGGAAACATGCCGCAGACAATTGTCGGGGCCTTGCAATCGCTGTCACGGTCGCCGGGAGTGCGCGTTGAGCGTTCGAGTTCGCTCTTCCAAACCACTCCGGTGGGATCGGCCGCCGGTTCTGAATTCACCAACGCGGCCGCTCAATTGGAGACAACGCTCTCCGCACAAGAGCTGTTGAGCTGCCTCTTGGCCGTTGAGACTGAGTTTGGTCGTGAGCGCAACATCGAATGGGGTCCACGCACGCTTGATCTGGATTTGCTGTTCTTCGGCAACGACGTGATCAACGACCCACCCGTGTTGCTTGTGCCGCATTCGGGCTGCTGGTATCGGCGGTTCGTGCTCGACCCGCTGTTTGAACTGGTGCCGGACTTCGTCCATCCGGAGAAGCAACAGACGATCGCCGAGCTGCGAACTCGGCTGTTGGCCCGGCCGTTTCGCATGGACGTCTTGGACATCACTGGTTCGATCGATCCCATCTTGCGAGCAATCCAGGCGACGCTTCCGGAATCTGAACTGCGAGCGATCCGGCAACCGGACGAGGTGCGCCACGACGATCAGGGCTTGCTCGTCCGGCTCGATTCTGGGCCGCTGCCCCCCTGGGCCTTGCCGTTGAAGTCGCGAGTCGGCTGGCTCGACGTCAGTGCTCGAATGGGCGATCGCCAGCAAAAGCTGATCAACATTCTACGCTCTGTCGGCCTGTAGCGAATGTTCTCGTCCCGCTTTCCCGTTGCTAGAGTTCGCCTCATTCGTGCGCGACTTTGTTCCGCCGATTTAGCTCAGTGAGGCACTTCACGGGAGGGCGTGTGTCATGGCGATGAGGAATTGCAAATTGAGAATTGGTGCAGCATTGGTTTTGGGGCTGCTCGCTTTCGCGGCGACGCATCCGGTCTTCGCCGCCGAACCGAAGCAGGTCACGTCGATCGAAGGGATCACCGAGTATCAGCTCGACAACGGCCTCAAGGTGCTGCTCTTCCCGGATGAGTCGAAGCCGACCGTCACCGTGAATCTGACGATCTTCGTCGGCTCGCGACACGAGGGCTACGGTGAGGCAGGTATGGCTCACTTGCTCGAACACATGGTCTTCAAGGGGACGCCGACGTTCGCAGACATCCCGAAGGCGCTGAAAGATCGCGGGGCTGAGTACAACGGCACGACGTGGCTCGACCGCACGAACTACTTCGAGACCCTGCCGGCCAGCGACGACAACCTTGAATTCGCGATCAAGCTGGAAGCCGACCGCATGGTCAACAGCTTCATCAAAGCCGAAGACCTCGCGTCGGAGATGACTGTCGTCCGCAACGAATTCGAGAGCGGCGAGAACCGTGCTCAATCCGTGCTGATGCAGCGGATGCTGTCCGCCGCGTTCGAGTGGCACAACTACGGCAAATCCACGATCGGTAATCGGGCCGACATCGAGCGGGTTCCCGTCGCGAATCTGAAACGCTTCTACAAAAAGTTTTACCAGCCGGACAACGCGATGCTCGTCGTCGCCGGGAAGTTTGAACCGGAGGCGGCACTCAAACTCGCCAGCAAATACTTCGGCCCGATGCCAAAGCCGGAACGCCAACTCGAAAACACCTACACCGAAGAGCCGGCTCAAGACGGCGAGCGAATCGTCACGCTGCGTCGAGTCGGCGATGTCGCGGTCGTCGGCGGCGTGTTTCACATCCCCTCGGGACCGCACCCGGAGTTCGCGGCGATCGACGTCTTGGAGTCGATCCTCACGCAGGCACCCTCCGGCAAGCTCTACAAGGCTCTGGTCGAGACCAAGAAAGCTGCGAACGTGACCGGCGGCGCGTTTGCGCTGCACGATCCTGGTGTGTTGTTGTTGCTGGCCGAGGTCACGAAGGGGAACGACCCGCAAGTCGTGCTCGAAGCGATGCTGGACGCGATCAACCAAGTCGCGCTCGACGGAGTCGCTGACGACGACGTCGCGCGCGCGAAACAAAGTCTGCTCAAACAGCGCGAACTGCAAGCCGCCGACAGCGCGGGACTGGCCGTTCAATTGTCGGAATGGGCGTCTCAGGGAGACTGGAGACTGTACTTCCTCTACCGCGACCGCCTGGAACAAGTCACGAAAGCCGACGTACAAAGAGTCGCGTCGTCGTATTTGCGGCAGAACAATCGCACCGTCGGCATGTATCTGCCGGTGAAAACTCCAGAGCGAGTCAGCGTCCCGCCGACCCCCGCGTTGGCAGAAATGATTGGCGACTACAAAGGGCGAGAAGACGTCGCGGCCGGTGAGGCGTTCGACGTCGATCCGCTGAAGATCGACGCTCGCACCGAACGAGTCACATTGCCCACCGGCCTGAAAGCCGCCTTCCTGCCAAAGAAGACTCGCGGCGAGGCGGTCACACTGCGGCTGACGCTGCGATTCGGCAGCGAAGAATCGCTCACCAACAAAGCCAAGGCCGCCGAGTTACTTCCGAAACTCATGGCTCGCGGCACGAAGAAGTTGTCGCGGCAAGAACTGACCGACGCACTCGACAAGCAATTTACCGAACTGAGCGCGTCCGCGTCGCTGCGTCAGCCTGGCGTCGCCACGTTCACGCTCAAGACGAAAAAGAAAAACCTCCCAGCCGCACTCGACCTCTTGCGGCAAGTGTTGCGTGAACCGGCACTCGCGGAGAAAGAATTGGAGACTCTGAAGAACGCGCAGCTTGCCGGCCTCGAAAAGCAAAAGACCGATCCGACCGCACTCGCTCAAACGGCCGTCTCAAAGCAACTCAACCCGTATGCCGGCAGCGACCCGCGCTACATCCCGTCGGCTCCCGAGGAAGTCGAGATGTTGCAAGGCACCTCACTGGCGACGATTCGCGAGCTGTACGAAACAATGCTCGGCGCGAAAAACGGTGAGCTGACCGTCATCGGCGACTTCGACGCCGAAGCCACGAAGCAGCAGATCGCCAAACTTTTGGACGGCTGGCAACCAAAAACCGAGTACCACCGCATCGTGCGGAAGTCGGACATCAAAGTGAAAGGGAACGTCCAATCGCTCGCGACTCCCGACAAGGCGAGCGCGACTTTCTTCGCGGGCCTCGTCTTCCCGCTGAAGGATGATCACCCCGATTTCGCCGCGCTGAATCTCGGCAACTTCATCCTCGGCCACGGCTCGCTCTCGTCGCGTCTCGGCAACCGCGTTCGGGAGAAAGATGGTCTCAGCTACGGCGTCGGCAGCGGCCTACAAGTTCCTGCGGTTGATGATCGGACTCTGTTCTACGTCTACGCCATCTGCAATCCGACCAACATGCCGAAGGTCGAAAAGGCCATCCGCGAAGAACTCGACCTGATGCTCAAAGAGGGCGTGACTGCCGATGAACTCGACGCCGCTAAACAAGGTTTTCTTCAGGGCGAACAAGTCGGTCGCACCGAAGACACGCAGCTCGCAGCGATCATCGAGGAGTCACTCGAAGCCGGCCGTTCACTGAAGTACCAAGCCGACCTCGAAGCCCGCGTGCAGAAAGTCACACCTGCCGACGTCGTCAAAGCCTGCCGCAAATACCTCGATCCGACCAAGCTGGTGATCGTCGAAGCGGGAGACTTCCGGGTGAAAGACGAAGACAAGAAGTAACATTGCCGCAAAGAACACAAAAAACCGCAAAGAGAAGTCTCACGCCAGTAGCCGACAGTGACAGCTCTTTGCGTTTTTTGTGTTCTTTGCGGCCAACAAACAGCCTCGCTACATTCCCGCGCGTGGTCGGTGGGTTGCCCAAGCCTTGTTGGTGAGCTGCTTTGACGGCGGCTCAACAACGCCACGGGGATACCCCGCGGTTGTTCGCTTGCGTTGATTTCGTTGCCGTGGTGTGGCCGCGCGAGGCGTGCTCGTCGTGTCACACCACGCTACTGGACCCGTTGAGCAACCCGCCGACCACTCTTGAATTCGCCCCGTACAGCGACCGCCAAAGTCAGGCCCAATCACCAGGACAAACCGCTCCCTGACTGTACGGCCGCAGGCGGTTGACAACTTTGTGACTCGCCACGGATGAATCTCCTTGTCCGAATTCTGAATTGGTTGTTCGGCATTGAACGCAAGGACGTCGAGACCTCGGCGAGCCGTGCGTCTGCTTGGCGGCGATCCGCACGCGAGCCTCACGGCGTTCGACTCACGAACCGGAGCCACAGAAAAACGTCTTGTGAGCTGCGGCACTTCCCGCAAGCGGTCTCGTCGAAGTCGCCGCCGTATTTGTTCTCAACTTTCTCGTCCGACCGTCGCGGATTTTTGGACCTCAGCCTCAACGGCGATGATTCCTTGCTGGCGAGTTGGCATTTGCCGGCTTTTCACACACCGCAGGAACTTGCCGATTGGCTCGGAGTTCGCGTCGGCGAACTGGCATGGCTCGTGCATCGCAGCACTTCGGATCGACGACCTGCGGACGAGCAGCGGTCGCACTACGTTTATCGCTGGGTCAAGAAACGATCGGCAAGCTTGGAAGCCGGCTCGCCGAACAGTCGGCCGGTGCAGACGCAGTGGCGGTTGATTGAGGCTCCGAAGCAGACGCTCAAACGGGCACAGCGAAAAATTTTGACCGAGATTCTCGAAAAGATTCCGGCACATCAGGCGGCGCATGGGTTCGTGCGGGGCAGGTCGATTGTTTCGAACGCGCGGCCGCATGTGGGGCAGGCCGTGGTCATCAAGCTCGACTTGCAGAATTTTTATGCGAACGTGACCTACAACCGAGTTGTCGCGATCTTCCGTTCGATGGGCTACTGCCGCGAGGCGGCGATTTGGCTGGGCCGGCTGACGACCTCCGCCGTGCCCTGGTCTCTGGCCGTGCCGGACGGGAACGAGGAACTCAAATCGCTCTACGTTCGCCGGCACTTGCCGCAAGGAGCACCGACGTCGCCCGCCCTCGCGAACTTGTCCGCCTTCGGCTTGGACGTGCGTCTGTCGGGACTGCTCAAAAAGTTTGGCGGCCGCTACACGCGCTACGCCGACGACCTCACTCTGTCGGGCAACGATGACTTTCGATACGCACTCCGCTGCGTGCTCCCACTGACCGAGCAGATCGTCCGCTCCGAACGTTTTCGATTGAATCACCGCAAGCGAAAGGTTGTGCGGCGCGGACATCGACAACTCGTCACCGGAGTCGTCGTCAACGCGAAGCCGAACATCCGGCGCGACGAGTTCGATCAGTTGAAGGCGATCCTGCACAACTGCGTGAAGCTCGGCCCGGCGTCACAGAACCGCGACAACCACGCTGACTTCGCCGCGCATCTGCGAGGCCGCATCGCATTCGTCCGGCAACTCAATCCCGTGCGTGCCGAAAAACTGCGGCGGCTGTTCGAGCAAATCCGCTGGGACGGATTTTTGCCAGCTTAACACTCGCGTTGAAGCACCAGCATGTTCGCTCGGCGACGGACGGAGACCGGGCCAGGTAAGTCGATCGCGAACGGTTGGTCCGATTGGATGACGTCCACCAAGCGATCCCAGTGTGCGAAGGCCATCGCTTGGCGAGGCCAACTCACACGCTGCCACAGGCGGACAAAGACTTCGCGAGCCAGCGGCCTCGACACTTTCGCCAAGACCTCGTTCCGCAGCCGCACGACCTGCTCCGACTGGTCGAGCAGAGCTGTGTCGAGCAGCGTGTCGGCGGCGATGCGAGCCGCCTCTTCGGTGTCCGCCGCTTGTTCGGCCAGTTGGCAGAGATGCTCGCGCACGCGCGGATTGAAGTCCTGCTCCAGCCGAGGCAGCAATTCGTGTCGCAGCCGATTGCGAGTCAGCGAGACGTCTTGATTCGTCGCGTCCTGGCGAAAGTCCTGGCCGAGTTCCGCCAAATACGCTTCGACCTCCGCACGTCGGATCGCCAGCATCGGCCGGATCAGTTCGATCGAATCGCCGAGCCTGCGCGACCATTCCATGCCGCGCAGTCCGGTCAGGCCAGTGCCACGAATGATGTGGTGCAACACCGTCTCGGCCTGATCGTCCGCGGTGTGAGCGACGGCGACGACGTGGCAACCGTGACGGATCGCGGTCGCTCGCAGGAAGTCGTACCGCACGTCGCGCGCCGTCTCTTCAAGCCCACGCCGAGTTTGTTCGGCAAGTTTCCGAACGGGAGCAATCTCAACGTCGCACGGAAGGTCGAATCGCTGGCACAACGCCGACACCCACTCGGCATCGGCATCGGCATCGGCTCCGCGAAGTTGGTGATTCAGATGAGCGGCTCGCAGTGTCAGCTTCAACGGCTCGCGAAGTTGCAGCAGCCCGCGCAGCAATGCGACGCTGTCCGCACCACCGGAGATCGCGACCAGAACGTTTGAGCCGAACGCATCGCACCGTCGCAGGCCCGCATCGAGTTGCGACAGCAACACCCACCCAGCGTCCGCCGATCGTTTCGAGGTGGAAGAGGCTGGGATCACGGGCATCGGCTTTCGGCCCACGGCCATCGGCCGCAAAGCAGCAGACACGGGCTGGAATCCGTCGGGGCAGTTGCGAAGTTGCTCACACCAATTCTCGAATCAAGCTGCGTTCTTCCAGCACGAAACGCGGGCGACCGGAGTTGTCATTGAACGTGTGATTCGACTCGATGCCGAGGTGGCGATAGACCATCGCCAACACGTTCTCTGGCCGGTACGGCCGATCTTTCGGGACCGACCCCGTCGAGTCAGATGATCCGATGACTTGGCCGACCTTTAGGCCGCCACCGGCGAGTACGGAACTCATGACTTGGCCCCAGTGGTCGCGGCCGGCTCCCTTGTTGATGCGCGGCGTGCGGCCGAACTCGCCCATGCAGACGACGAGCACGTCTTTGTCGAGACCTCGGTCATGCAGATCGGTGACAAGCGCAGCGACCGCTTGATCGAAGCCCGGTCCTTTCTTCTTCATCGCGTCGGCGATGTTGCCGTGATCGTCCCAACTGCCAAGCGTGCTGGCTCGGACGGTCACGACGGTGATGCCGTGCTCGACCAGTCGCCGAGCCAGCAGCATGTTCTGGCCGAGCGAATTCATGCCGTATCGGGTTCGCGTTTCGGTGGCCTCTTTCGAGATGTCGAACGCTGTCCGTGCTCGGTCGCCAGTGACGAGGTCGAACGCTTCTCGAGTGAACTGGTCGATCGA
>CAMAWN010000132.1 GCA_945861865.1 Candidatus Kuenenia stuttgartensis
TGGCGTTCTCGAATCTCGACTTCAACCTCTGGCATCCGACGATGCGCAGGGGCGATTCCAATGTGGATACTGTCGCCGGGTTAGACACCGGTCACGGTATCAACATCGCGTTCGACAATTCCCGAGCGCCACAGGACGAAGCTCAGACCGTTCAAGGCCGTCTGCAAAATGAAGCGGTTGGTGGAGCCAGCTTCTATTTCGGTGTCGAAGCGTTCCAACCGAATGCGAATCAGACCGCGTACCTTAACTATCAATCCGGGCGCGGTCAGTACGGTGTGGAAGACAACGATTACCACCGCGATATCACATCCAACGTGTTGCACAACGCACTCGGCCTGAACAACAGTCCGGCTACCAACAACCCGATCTCCAACAACTACAACTTGCCGGGCGGTGCTTATGGCACGATGACGACGAATCCCATCAGTCTGGCCGGCTACAACTCGGCCGACAAGCCGACGTTGTACTTCAATTATTTCCTGACGACGCAGGATGCCGCGGGGGACGAGACGGATGACGACATGCGCGACAGCGCGCGTGTGTTTGCGTCGACCGATGGCGGACGAACGTGGCGCATGATCGCCACCAACAACACCACCATGACGACCGCCGCGTCGACCGGCGAGTTGCCGGAATTCATCGCGCACTCTTCGGACTACAACAACTCGCCGATGCAAGAATTGTTCGACACCAGCAACTGGCGACAAGCGCGCATCGACTTGTCGCAGTTCGCCAACCAGGCGACGGTCCAGTTCCGGTTCGACTTCGCGACGGCCGGCAAGATCAACGAAACGGGTCTACCGGGCGAGTCCTTCGGTCAGTTCCGAGACGCCGACGGAGCCGACGCCGAACAGAAAGCCCAAAACAACAACTTTGAAGGCTTCTACATCGACGACATCATCGTGGGCGTTGCCGAGCGTGGCGAATTGGTGACCGGCGCGCCGACCGATCTGACCACCTTCGACGACTTGTATTCGAATACTTTCGCCAGCGGAAAAGCCGACATCAACAACTTGGAAGAGCCGCCGTCGATCGTCACTTCGGGAACCTACCAGGTGGAAGTCCGTCGCGGCACCGAATACGCCGCGGTCAGCGATCCCAAAGACCCGATTAGCCCCATTAAAGTTTTCCAGCAGTTCGATGCCAACGATCGGCTGATCGTCGATGTCCTGACACAGCCCACGCCGTTGACTGAGAACTTCGATCAGGCTCCGGGATTCGCGCCCTTCAATCCCAACTTCCAGCCGGCGGCAGGCAGCAGCGCTGATTGGTCCAAGGTCGATCTCGCGTCGTTTCCCTCGGGCGGTTCCGCCCCCAGAGCCTTCCGATCAGGAGCCATCACGTCCGGTCAGCAATCGGGCGAGACACTGACGATGGCGACAGGAGCCGGAAAAGTCTCGTTCTCGGTGGCCATCGACGCCGCCGCGCCGGCCAATCCATTCGCACTCAATAACTACAACAGCGTTCAGTTCTTAATTAACGGAGTCGCTCAGCCCTGGAATATCGCCGGCGCTGGCAATCCGACCGACCCGTTGGGCGTCACCGGCAACGCACGGCTGAATGGCGTCGGCACGGTCACGCCAGCATTTGTGTCTGTGTCGTTTGATATCGCTGCGTCACCACCAGGGACGCCTCACACGTTCGAGTGGCGCTATCTCAAGGGTGCAAATTCGACCGTCTTTGGGACCGACGCGGCTTACATCGACAACTTGATCATCCCGCTGCCCGCCACTCAGGGACGTCTGGGGGACCAGAACGTTGATCGCGAACAAGGCATGGTGGTGCTCGAAGGGAACTTCATCCGCAACGTCAGCGGCACTGGCATCATCATCGAGCCGGGCAACCGTGACTCCGGCGGAGCGGCTCCCACGAACCTGCCCTACGGCGGTGCGGTGCGTCAGGTGGGGTCGGTGACCAATGACGAACAATGGGTGACCCACGCGGCGCTGGTCAACAACGTGATCACGAACTTCGGCGCTGCCGGCATCCAGTTCAGCGGCGATCCGAATCTCGGCGCGGTGCCGGATGCCGCTGTCCCGCTGGGCAAGCTGATCAACAACACGATTTATGGCGGCGGCATCGCCACCGGCGGCACGGCGCAGGCGGGCACGGGCATCCTGATCACCAACAATGCCAGCCCCACGTTGCTCAACAACATCGTGGCCAACACGGCTCTGGGCATTTCGATCGATGCGACGTCGCTCACCAGCGATGTCACCAAGACGCTCTTCCAGAACAACTTCAACAACCAAGACGGAAACAACGCCACCGCGATCGGCTCCAGCGCCATCCGGAACTCCGGCGACACCTCGCCGTTGTTTGTCAGCCCCGCTGCCGGAAACTTCTATCTCGCCAAGGGGATCGCCGGGAACGCCAACGAGGCGATCGACTCGTCGATCAATTCCCGTTTGGCGCGCACGGAATACACCAAGACCACCAACCCGTTGGGCATTCCGTTTGATCTGAACCCGTTTGACGCGGTCTTCCCCGGCCAAGATCAGTTCGCTCCGGACATCGACCGGTTCGGTCAGATTCGTCGCGACGATCCCAACACGTCGAACGCTTTGGGCATCTTCCGAGACATCGGCGGCATCGAACGGGCGGACTTCGCTGGCCCGACCGCCAACCTCACCACGCCACTCGACGACGGTGATGATGATTTGGAGCCGACGAAGGCGACCATCGTGTCGATCGATGACCCGGAACTGTTCACGCAGTTGGTCGTGACGCTGCTGGATATCGACAACACCAGCGGTCAAAACGGCATCGGCGTCGATGATACGCTCCCCTCGTTGGTGACCGGTACGGCCTTCGTCATCACGCAAACCGACATCACCGGGACTCTCGTGTTGGTTCCCGGCACGCATTACACCTATGCCTACAACGCCAACACCAACGAAGCGATCTTCACGTCGTTGACTGTGTTCCCGTCCGAAGCCCGCTACAACATCACGGTCGAAAACGACCCGCTCGACACGGATGCCGTGTTCGACCTGGCGGGGAACGTCCTGCAGAACAACCGCAACGACGGCAGCGTGCAGTTCGATATTCTGGTGACCAATGGCGTCAACGATCGTCCGGTCCTCACGCTCCCGAGCAGTCCACCATCAACCTTGGAAAACACGGCGATCCTGCTGTCAGGAGCGAACGCGGTTGTGCTCGCCGATTCGGATGCCTTCCTGAGTAACGGAGTACTCGAACTCACGCTGACCGCCAGCAACGGCACATTCCGGCTGGCGACGGTGACGGGATTGGACTTCACGTTCCCGGCGGACACCGCGGCGAATGAAATGGCCCCGACCTCCGGCTTCGCGACGCCCAATGTGGCGGCGCTCACGCCGCCCGCTGGAGCGGGAGCGACATCCGCCAAGTTCCGCGGAACTCTGGCGGACCTGCAAGCCGCCATCAACGGGCTGCGCTTCCTGCCCGATCCGGACTTGAACGACAGCCTCGGCGACGGAGCCTCCAACGACATCAGCCTCGACTTCAAGTTGAACGATCTCGGAAATTACTGGCTCGACGCGAACGGGACCGATGATCCCAAAGCGAACGACCTCGCTCTGCCACACAAGCTCCGGTTCCTTGTCCAGCCGGTCAACAGCACGCCCACAGTGACGTTACCGGCAACTCCGTCGACCAACGAGGACACCGATCTCACCTTCGCCGGCAACGTCTCCGTGGCCGACCCGGATTCGAACGCGACTCCCAATCCCATGCTGACTGCGATCGTTGAGGTCACGGTCTCGGTGACCAATGGCACGGGGACGTTTAGTCTTGATCCCACCGACCTTGGACTTTTGTCGTTCACGGGATTCCCGAATGCTGCGGGTGATGGGACGAGTAACCAGACCATGACCTTCCGTGGAACTTTGGCCGACATCAATGACGCGTTAGACGGCTCAAAGTACATCCCCAAGCTGGACTTCTTCGGAACAACGACTCTGACGGTCACGATCAATGACTTGGGAAATGCTCCCACCGGAGGAGCTCCGAAGTCCGCGACCAAGACCACCACGATTACCGTGGATTCGCAGCCGGATCCCGACACGTATTCGGTGAAGCAAAACAGCGGTGAAATCGATGCGAACGATCCCGACGGAGCACTCACGACAACGGACACTTCGGATGACGGTGTTCTGGTGAATGACCTCTCTCCCGCCCAGTTCCTACTGGTACCGGGCACCTTTGCGGCTGCCTTAGCCACTTCCCCCGCTTATGCCGTTCCCGGTTCTTTCGTTTTTAATTCGAATGGCACGTTCACCTACATCCACGATCCTGCCAACACCACTGATTCGACTGACGAATTCACATACACAATCACAGGGTTCCCAGACCCAATCACGGTGACAATCAATGTGAACCTGGCTCCCACGTTTGATGCGGGGTCAATCAATCAGACGGTCAACATCTTCGAGAATTCGCCAGACGGTACGTTGGTGAAAGATCTCGATGCGACGGATCCCGATCCTGGGCAAACGGCAACATTGACCTACTCCATCGAGAGCGTCACTCCGAATAACGGTGCGTTCGCGATCAATTCTTCAACCGGCGTGATCACGGTCAACGATTCCACAAAGTTGAACTTTGAGACGACCCCCACCTTTACGCTCACGGTCAGGGCGACCGACAACGCGCCGATCAATGCGCGAGAATTCGTGGAGACGACCCTCACGATTAAGTTGAACGACGTTGGCGAAAACCTGATCGTGAACCCGGCGGACTTGGTCGCTGCGGGAGTTCACGACGTGCGGTTGGTTCTGTCCGGCGGTTTGCTGCACGTCTTCACACCGACCAACACGGACATCGTAGCCCCGCACGATCCGGCGTTTGTGAACCAGGTGCTGATTACCGGCGAGAACGATTTCAGCAACAAGCTGACCATCGACTTCTCCGGCGGCAGCCCGTTCGGCACGGCGCTGCCAGCGCCGACGAATCGCGTGGTGTTCGACGGCGGCGAAGATGTGACGGCTCCGATCAACGACAACGACACGTTGGTGCTGACAGGCGACACGGTCGGGAGCGTCATCTATACCTTCACGAATGGCAGCAGCGGCACGGTCAATGTGGATGGAGATGTCGTCAGCTACACCGGGCTGGAACCGATTCTCGATGAGCTCGTGGCGACAGACCGCACGTTTACCTTCAGCAACGTGCCGGACACCATCACGCTGAACGACAGCGGCACGAACGCGGACGGCAAGAGCGTCATCTCGACCGCAGGCACCAGCGAGACGGTGATCTTCGTGAACCCCACGACCTCGTTGACAATCAACGCGGATGCCGTCGCCGGTACTGGCGCAGATACCTTGAAGCTGTTGGGGTTAGACCCGTCGATCACCCCCACCTCGGGTGTCACGGTCAACGGTCGAGGAGGCAACGATACGCTCTCCGGGCTGGTGTCGTCACCGAACACGTTCGAGATGAGCGGTCCGAATGCCGGCACGTTGAACATCGTCTTCAATTTCACGGGGATCGAGACCCTGCAAGGTGGAAGCGGCACTGACGTACTGAGCTACTCGGCCTACGGGATCGGGAGTCCAGTGACCGTTAACCTGCTCACGGGACTCACTCCCACAGATCTCTCCAGAATCAGCAGCATCGAGCACGTCATTGGTGGCGATGGGGCCGACGTCCTGACCGGCTCATCGGGTGCTGACACGCTGGAAGGGGGAGACGGAGCAGACTTGCTGACGGGTGGAAGCGGAAACGATTCGCTCAACGGTGGTGTTGGGAACGACATCCTGGTGGACGGGATCGGCAATGACATCCTCGTCGGCGGTGCCGATGACGATCGCTACAAACTTCCGTTGTTGTTGACGCCCGGTGCAACCCAAGCACTCGACAACAGTGGCAGTGGTGCCGGTAGCAAAGACACGGTGGATTTCACAGGGGCCGCGGCCGGCGTGACCTTCGACATGGATTTGCTGGCGACCGCTCAAACCGTCTTCGGGGCGGGCACGCCCGGTGTCACGGTGACTTTGACCGGGGAATTCTCGGGCTTCGTGGGGACCAGCCATAACGACAGCGTTAAGGCGAAGCTCACCACCTTGGGCCGCACCATCGACGGCGCAGGACAATCTGCGTTGGGCAGCGACACGTTCACCGCCGTGAGCAGTGATGCTCTCGGTTGGACCATCAATGGAACTGGTGCTGGCACGATCGAGGACACTGCCACTGGATTGTTGACTCTGACGTTCCTCGGCCTCGAAAACTTGGTGGGCAGCGCGGCGGCGGACACGTTTGGCTTCGCCGGTGGCTCGGTGCCCGGAACCATCAATGGTGCGGGTGGTGCCAACGTCTTGAGCTACGCAGCGCATGGAACGGCTGCCACCGTCGATTTGCAGAAATCGACGGCCACCGGAATTCTGACGGGGCCGACCGGGACCCTCCCTGGATTTAGCAATCTCCAGAGCTACATCGGCAACACCGCGAATCCGGCGCTGAAGGACACCTTGATCGGGAAGAACAGCACGACCAGTTGGTTTATCACGGACGACAATACCGGCAATTTCACGAATGCGTTGCCAGCGACACCGACTGTCTTCACCAGCTTTGAAAACCTGACCGGCGGCACCGGCAACGACAGTTTCTTCTTGTCAAACGGAATCGGAGTCAGCGGGACCATTAATGGCGGCGCTCACGTGAGTCCGGGAACTGATACGCTGAATTACTCAGCGTACACGACGCAAGTGGACGTCATTGTGGGTGGAGCATCCACCGGTGTCGGAACGGCAGTCCTGGGGATCGAAACGTTCGTCGGCGGTAGCGGAGTGGCACCGATCAAGGACACACTCACCGGTCCCACGGCTAACAACACCTGGAATCTCACGTCGGCCACGGGTGGCAATATCGCGAACTCCGCTGGAACGGTCGTGGTCACGTACTCACTCTTTGAGTCGTTCATCGGCGGATCACTGGACGACAACTTCAAGATTTCGTCGGGAGTGACGATCGGCGGTGCGATTGATGGCAAGAGTGGCCTCAAAGACACATTGGACCTCTCCGGTCTGGGCGCGGCCTCGCCACGAACCGTGGTGCTGACTGGTGACGACGGCACAGGTTTCACAGGAACAGACACTGGCGCGATCACCGGCGGGTTCAAAGGCATCGACTCGATCATCGCCACCGCCGCGACCACAGACTCGTTGCAGGGCATCGACGGCAAAAATGCGACTTGGGAGATTTACGGCTCGAACCGCTACATCGACCTGTCCTCCGGAAAAGCGTTGGAGTTTTCGGCCTTTGAGAAATTCGTCGTCGGTACTCCCTCCGACAACACGTTCAAGGTCAAAGGATCGCAGACTGCGACTCTGCAAGGTGGTGCCGGAGCAGATACGTTCATCTTCCACGACGGAGCTAAGCTGACGGGCAAAGTTGATGGTGGTGTTGGACCAGGAACAGACACACTGAGTTTCGCGCCGGCAACAACCGCTCAAACCTTCACTTTGACGGGTCTGGGTGCCTCACATGGCTTCTCTGGAAAAGTGGAGAGCGGCAACCCATTGACCAAAGTGATCTCTGGCGATTTCACGAACATCGACACCATCGCCGGCGGCTTCGGCGGCGACACACTCATCGGACGTGACGAGGTAGCGACCTGGACCGTGGGGACGACTGGCCTCTACAAGGAAACCGACGTCGGCGGCAGAATGTTGCCCTTCTCGAGCATCGAGACTTTGACCGGCGGCAACAAAGTCGACACCTTCGTAATTAGCGGAAATCAAAGCGTCAACTTGAATGGTGGAATTGGAGACGACATCTTCGACTTCCAGGAAGGTGCGTCGCTCAATGGAATCATCACGGGTGGAGCAGGCAACGACACGGTGAGCTTCTTCGGCAATGCGAATGCGGCAACGATCGGCAACATCCCGGGCTCCGTGAATCTCAACAATCTCAGCACGATCGTGAATGGTCAGCTCGACTTGATCGAGAAGGTCATCGGAAGTGGCGTCACCGACACGCTGATCGGTTTGACCTCCGGTTCGGTGTTCGACATCAATTCCGCGTTGGGAGATGATTCGGGAACGGTCACTCCGGCAGGAGCCACCACGCCCGTCACGACGTTCGAGGACTTCGAGAATTTGAAAGGCTCCAGCGGTGCGGACACATTCAAGTTCACGGGCTCCGGTTCTCTGACCGGTGCCATCGACGGTGGCCTGGGGAGCGACACGCTGAGCTTTGCCGGCCTGGCGAGCAGCCGAACAATCACGCTGTCGGCCTTGGGTACGCTCGATGGCTTCAACGGGACCGAAGACACTGGCGACGTTCTCTTGGATGGATTCAACAATATCAATTCGATCACCGGCAGTTCGTCCTCCGACGATCAGTTCATCGGAGCGATTCCGAACCCCGCCAATCCCCTGCGTGATTTGGATGCGGTCTGGGAGATCAACAGCTCGATGTCGTACTCGGCCGGCGGACGAACGCTGACCTTCGCTGCGTGGGAAACGATGACCGGCGGAAGCGGCAACGATTTGTTCACGATCACCGGAGTTCGTTCTGGCGACTTGCATGGCGGCACCGGCGGCGGACTCGACACGTTCCGCTTCGCGGCCGGAGCCACACTGGCCGGCGAAATCGACGGCGACGAAGGCAACGACACTCTGAGCTTCGAGTTCTACACCACGGCGCTCAACGCGACGCTCGGCGAGAATCAGCCGAGCGGATACCGCGGCGGAGTGGTTTTGTCCTCGATCGCTGCCACCAATGTCCTGACCAGTTTTCAAAACGTCGACACGCTGATTGGCGGCACCGCCAGCGACACGCTCAACGGCATCACCGACTCACCCGCCGCATGGAAGATCGACGGCGATAATTTCTACAGCTCTCCGAGTTTGACGTTCGACATCGGGGACTACCTCAATTTCCGTTCGTTCGAGAGCTTGAATGGCGGAGATGAGGATGACACCTTCCGCGTTTTGGGTCTGTCACAGACGGTGAACCTCTCCGGCAATGGGGGCCAAGATCAATTCATTTTGCTGGGAAACAGCAACGTCAATGGCATCATCGACGGCGGGGCCGACGAAGACAAATTCGACCTGTCAGGCAAGGCGAGCGGTCAGACGGTCAGCATCAGCAATTTGATCAGCATCGAAGAAGTGATCGGCAGCTCCGCGATCGACACACTGGTCGGAGCACCAAGTGCGTCGACGACCTTCGTCATTTTCGGTCCCAATCCCAACAGCGGCACGGCCGGATCGATTGGCTTCACCGGGTTTGAGAACCTGCAAGGTGGCACCAAGAATGACTCGTTCGAGTTCCAAGACGGCGGCACGATCACCGGCACGATCAATGGCGGTGCGGGCAGCGACGCATTGCGATTCACCGACATGACCAGCTCGCAGGCGATCTCACTGACCGGACTCGGCGCCACGGATGGATTCACAGGCAACGCGGGAACGACCGTCGCCAACTTCACGAACATCGACTCCTTGTTCGGCAGCGGTGAAAGCGACTCGGTGCGCGGACGGGATGCCAACTCAACGTGGACTTCTAGCGGCGCAACCATCAACTACACGTCGAGCCGCACGATCAACCTGTCCAGCTTTGAGGTTCTGCAAGGTGGCATCGGAATCGACATCTTCACTCTGAATGGCTCGACGGTCACGGCGGCGAATGGTGGCTCGGGCAGCGATACGCTGGTGACCGCGAATGCCGACGGCGATGTGTTCACGGTCAGCGGCGCCAACAGTGGCAATTTAGGCTCCGTCGCCTTCGCGGGCGTCGAGAATCTGCGCGGTGGCAACGGGACAGACCGCTTCCTGTTCTCCGGTGGCAGTCCGTCGCTCAGCGGCACGATCGACGGCGGCTCTGGAACCGACACGCTGAGTTTCGCAGACACGTCACTCGCTCAGGCGATCGTGCTGACTGCACTCGGAACGAGCGATGGCTTCAAAGGCACATCCACCTCAATTTCTCCGAACGGTTTCAACAACATCAACACGCTCGTGGGCAGCACCGCTGCCAGCGACTCTGTGAAGGGGCGCAACGCCGCCGCGACCTGGACTTCCAGTGTTCTGACCGTCACTTACAAAGACAACACCTCATCTCGAACCATCAACATTGCATCGGATGTCGAAAAGTTGCTGGGCGGAACTGCGGTCGACACCGTGACTTTGTCAGGTGCGACGCCAATCAAGACGGTCGATGGCGACGCCGGCAACGACGTGATCAACGCTTCGGCGGTGACGAGCAACATCACATTGATTGGTAACGCGGGGGATGACAAGCTGACCGGCGGTGCGGGCAACGACTCACTGGACGGCGGCATCGGCGTTGACACGATCAACGGTGGCATTAATGGCAAGGACACGATCCGAGGAGGTGCCGGTAACGACAAGCTCGACGGCGGTGCTGGCGGAACAACCGTTGGCACAGCCCCCTCATCCGCGTTGGCCGACGCAGATGACATCATCCATGGCGGTGATGGCAACGACAGTATTCTTGGCCAAGGGGGCAATGACTTCCTGTTCGGTGAAGCGGGCAACGACACGATCGACGGCGGAGACGGACACGATGTCATCGACACGGGCTCGTTCAGCGCCAACAACGCCAGCTTCGACACCTCCTCCCATCTCAATAAGGTGCTGGGTGGAAGTGGCAATGATGCCATCCGCGGCGGTGCCGGCAAGGACACGCTCAACGGCGGAGAAGGCAACGATTGCATCCTGGGTGGAACGGGAGCGGATTCTCTCCTCGGCGGTAACGGCGACGACGTGTTGCGAGGCCAGGACGGCAACGACACTCTGGCCGGCGAAGGCGGCACTGGGGATTCTCTCGACGGAGGGACCGGGACGAACTCGTCGAGTACCGGCGAGTTCAGCGGCGATTTTTCAGCGGTCTTCTCGGACACCAGCTTCAACACGCTGATCGCCTCGATCCCATAACCGCCGACAAATCATCAAAAACAAATTCACAGCCCGGTGACCGATTGGTCTCCGGGCTGTTTAGTTGTGGCGGTTGCGTCTCGCATCCGGCCGACGCGAGACGCGTCGGCCACGGAGCATCCTGTCGCGCGACATGGCAGCCCGCTACATTCCGTCCGCGAACCTGTTCCCCACAAAACTTTCGGTGGCTCTCTGCGCATGACCTCGTTCACTTACCAATCAGCCGGAGTCGATCTCGGTTTGTACAATCAGGCGATGGAGCGGCTGCCCGCTCTGATGAAGCGGACCCACACACCCCGAGTCATCGAATTGGCCGACGGCTTCGCCGGCCTGCTGCGACTCGACGCTGGGCGATACACCGATCCGGTGCTCGCATCGGGCACCGACGGCGTCGGCACGAAGCTGAAGGTCGCGATCCACGCCAAGAAGTTTGACACCGTCGGCATCGACCTCGTCGCGATGTGCGTCAACGACGTCCTCTGCGTCGGAGCCGAACCGCTGTTCTTTCTCGATTACCTCGCGCTGGGCAAAGACGATCCGGACTTGATCGCAACGCTGGTCGCCGGAGTTTCCGCCGGCTGCGTCGAAGGTCAATCGGCGCTACTCGGCGGCGAGACGGCGATCATGCCGGACATGTACGCGGCCGGCGACTTCGACATGGCGGGCTTCAGCGTGGGAGTCGTCGATCGGCCGAAGCTGATTGACGGCAAAGCGGTGCGGCCCGGCGACGTCGTGATCGGCTTGGCTTCGACAGGGTTTCATTCGAACGGTTACAGCCTCGTCCGCAAAGTCGTCTTCGAACATGCGAATCTGACCGTCGATTCGCACGTCGCCGAACTGGGTCAAACCGTCGGCGACGCGCTGCTCGCGCCGACACGCATCTACGTCAAGCCGGTTCACGACGTGTTGAAGTCCGCGCCGAACGGTTCGATCCACGGCCTGTGTCACATCACCGGCGGCGGCCTGGAAGACAACATCGAACGCATCCTGCCCGATGACGTTCGCGTGAAAATCGACACGTCAGCCTGGCAACGCCTGCCGCTGTTCGATTGGCTGCAACGGCTCGGAAACGTCGAGCAATCGGAGATGTTCCACGTCTTCAACATGGGCATCGGCTTCACGCTGATCGTCGCGCCGGAAGCGGTCGCCGCCGTCCGTGAACGGCTCGCCCCGTTCCCGTTCGCCTCGTGGATCATCGGCGAGGTCGTCGCCGGCGAACGCGGCGTCGAGCTGCACTGACGAGCCAACGTCTCATGCGTTTCTACCTCCGTGTCTGGCTGATGTTCTTCCGCAACGCGCTCATTCGCGAGCTGACGTTTCGAGGCAACTTCGTCATCACGATCCTGACGCGGACGTTCTGGTTCGCCGCGCAACTGACGCTGTTCGAGATCATCTACCGCAACGTCAAGGCGATCGGCGACTGGTCGCGGCCGGAATACTTCGCGTTCATGGCGACCGGGATGTTGATCAACGCGCTGGTCGAGGCGTTCTTCATGCCCAACGCGGCGAACTTCTCCGAGCTGATTCGTTCCGGCAATCTCGACTTCGCGCTCTTGAAGCCGATCGACACGCAGTTCCTGATCTCGTTCGAGAAGATGGACCTGGCGATGTTCAACCAAATTTTTCTGGCGATCGCTCTGCTGGGATACGCGCTCGTCAGCCTGGGGCAACCGATCGCGGCGTGGCAGATCGGACTGTATTTGCTGTATGTCGGTGTCGGCGTTGCGTTTTTCTACAGCCTGATGATCGTGCTCGCGAGCACCAGCATTTGGCTGGGCCGCAACCAAGGGCTGTACGACTTCTGGTTCTACATCACGATCTTCGCCCGCTATCCACGCAGCATCTACAACGGCGTGAACCCTGCCGCCTGGGAACTGGGTGAGATTCTGCAATTCAGCTTTTCGTACCTGCTGCCAATCCTGCTGGTCGTGACCGTCCCGGCCGAGGTGCTCGTCAAGCCGTTCACAAGTTGGGAGTTCCCAGCCATCGCGCTGGCCTCGTCGATCGTCGGGCTGATCTTGGCTCGATTCGTTTTCCGTTGGTCGCTGAAGAGTTATCGCAGCGCCAGCAGTTGAATGTGCTGCCCGTCGCCGCTCCGAACACCAACCCGAAGCGTCAGCATGGGCGAACGCTCCAAACGACTGTGAATTCGGAGCGTTGCGAAGTGTTCGCCCATGCTGACGCATCGGGTTACTTCGGCAGCACCTCACCGAGATGGGCTTGTTGGACCAGCGTGAGTAATTCCGCCAGCGAATTGACTCCCACGCGTCGCATCAGCCGTGAGCGGCGGTCTTCGATGGCTCGCAGCGTCAGATGCAACTGCGCTGCGATCTCTTTGTTCGTTTTACCTTGGATGATTAGCTCCAGGACTTCGCGTTCGCGCGGAGTCAGCGTCGCCATGCGGTCCCGCGCAAGTTCGCGTTGTTGGGACAACTCGCGACGCGAGCGGTCCAATTCGATCGCGTGCCGGATGTGCGGCGTGAGTTGGTCCAGCGGGAATGGTTTTTCGAGCACCGTGAGTGCCCCAAGTCGCATGGCTTCGACCGCCAGTGGGACATCGGCGTGACCGCTGATGATGATCACCGGCAGATCACACGAACGCTCGCACAACGCGGCTTGCAATTCGAGGCCGTTCATCCCCGGCAGCTTGATGTCCACGATTAGACAGCCGACCGCGCTGGCAAAGTCGAATTTCAAAAAGCTTTCGGCTGACGAAAAGGTCAACACCGGCAAGCGCAGCAAATTGCCAACTGCCTCCAGCGCGTAGGTCACAGCGCGGTCATCGTCGATCAGGTAAATTGTCGGAGCAGGCATCATTCGGAGCTAAACCCCGTCGCGAATCATGCGGATATCGACTTCGCGATCGACGAATTTCCATTCTTCGGACGCTCGCAGTTCGGCCACCATCTCCTCGAATGCGGCCGAGTCGGCGGGTGCGTAGTCGAACAGCGTCACGAAGTCGAACGGCTCGCCCCCCTCCAAATCGCGGCAGTGATGGAGTCGCCGGGCAACCGCCGGAAGAAATCTCACTCCGATCTGCACGTGCCGTGAACGATCCTCGAAAATGGCTCGGCGTTCGTCTTGGGTCAGGCCCCACCACTGAGCATTCTTCCGAATGGGGATCAGCGCCGCACAGGTCGCGTCGGGGCGACCCAATGCGGTTTGTTTCGCGACCATCAGGCTCTTCTCAGCACGAGTCGCATAGCGTTCATTGCTTGTCACACCGCGCAGCACCCATTGGGCTCCGTCCGGTGCGAGGAGAATTGTTCCGTTGATGATGTCGAGTCTCTGCGTTGCCGCCAGCGATTCTCCAACGACGGCCTTCACACTGGTGATCCTCCACAACCCCGTTGTCCCGCCGACAAACGTGAACAGTCGCGGGTTCGTCACGCACTCTTGTGAGGTCATTTCTGAAAACTTGCCTCTCGTCTATTCAGCTCAGCGAAACAAGATGCTCGGCCTACGGAGCCACCGGCAGCGTGAATGCGAACGTCGTGCCGGGGTGCGGCGATTTTTGATCGTTCGACTCTTCCGCCGATGCCAGCCAGAGTCGGCCGCCGTGTGCTTCGATGATCGACCGACTGATTGCCAAGCCCATTCCCAAGCCGTGCGACTTCGATGAGCAGAACGGATCAAACAGCCGCTGAGCCAACTCGGCAGCGATACCGGGTCCGGAGTCCTTGACCTCCACGCGGATCTCGCGCGGCGAGGATGGATTCGCTGCGATCGTGACTCGCCGTTCCTTGGCCGAAGTCGATGACAAGGCGTCGATGGCGTTTTGCAGCAGGTTCAACAGCACTTGCTCGACCTGCACTCGATCCACTCGGACGAGCAACGGCTGCAGCGCCGATTGGAAACGCAGCTCGACCTGCGCGGACTTCGCGGTGGATTGCATCAAGCGCAACGACTCATCGACCAAGTCGCGGAGATCGACTACTTGCCGCTCGGAGTCGGTGGGTCGCACGAGATTTCGCAACGCGCGCACGATGCCGCTGGCTCGCAGCGATTGCTCGGACATTTCACGCAACGCGGCATCGATTTTGTCCACATCGTTGCGACCGACCAGCCATTGCCGTGCGACATCGGCCTGCAATGCCACGGCGGTCAGTGGCTGATTGAGTTCATGCGCGAGCGCTCCTGCGAGACATTCGGCGGTCTTCACTCGGCCCAGATGCGCGAGTTTTTCCAGATGCCGTCGCTGAGCCTCCGCCGCGCGATTCTTCAGTCGGCCGAGAATCGCTGTTACCCAAATGACGAAGATCGACAACCCACGATTCAGAATCACCTTCCACCATTCCGTGTGACCCGGACCAGGCGAAAGCGGCATGTCGAGCAATGTCAGCAGCGAACAGGCGACCGCCGTGCCAATCACCACTCGTTCCGAAGACGAGCGCAGTGCGAGCAACACGACACCGACATGCAACACACCGCTCGCGACACCCAGCGGCAACGCAACGTCCATGACGAACACGACCGCTGCCAGGACTACCACGCCGATCAGTGTCCGCCGTTCGTGTTTGGTGACGCTCAAAGAAGACTTGGCCATGCGGAGCATCTTTGCAGTCTCAGTCTCGTTTGTCGCCGATGCCAACTCGTGGTGTATGCGTCTCGCATCCGTCCGGCGCGAGACGCGTCGGCCACGTGGTTCTGCTCAACCGCGCAACAGTGACGCCTGAGATGTCGGCAAGATCGCATCGAACGAGACCGTTGACGGGCCGCTCGCTGCCAACCGATCGCGCTGATTGTGCCGCATCGATACGCGATTCCTCACCGGCAGCGCACGCAGAGGCGTGGTCTACCACGCTTTTCTGACAGCCGGCATGCGGCGGTATGCCCCTTGCCTTTCAACGTGCCGTGAGACTGTCGGTGTGCTCTGACGGGTTCACTTGTGGAAAGTGTTTCATCATGGTTGCCACCGTTTGCAAACCCGAGTCAGCGACGTTGCCCGCAGCCTTTGAGTTTCGTCTGCGATTCGCGCATCGAATCGTGGAGGAAATGCGGCGGACGCATCAAACCGTGTGGACTCGTGACGATCTCGGCACGCTGTTGATGGAAGTTCTCGAAGAGGAGTTCCTTTTCGACTGGTCGCGGCCGAATGCGGTGGAGACTTTCAAAGAGTACCTCGCGCAAGCCTACGTTGCGGCCGGTCATGTGTTGCCGGGGTCACAGCGCGACTTTTGATGCGGCCGGTCAATGGTATCCAAGGAGTTTTCGATTCATGTCAGTCATGCCTCGTACGAATCTGAGTTCATCAGCAAGAACATCTTCGCCTGCCGGCGAGCTTGTGCCTCCGACGCGCGTGAGCGGTGCTCAAAGAGTTTCGGCATCGCTCACCCGTCGGCGGTTCATCGCGGCGACATCGGGTCTGTTCGGAGCGGGAATGCTCGGCAGTTTGAGTGGCTGCGCGGATTCCAGCTCTGCGACACCAGCCGGCGGCGCGAAGACTCCCGCCGAGCTAACTCCGCCATCGACAGCCGGCACAGTGTCGGTAAGCGACGCTCCGGAAGTCGCCGATTTGAAATTCGGGATCATCGCGCTGACCGATTGCTCGCCGATCGTGATCGCTCACGAGAAGGGCTTGTTCAAGAAGTACGGCATCAACTCGACCGTCATGAAAGGAGCGAGCTGGGCGGCGATCCGCGACTCGCTGACCAATGGCGATTTGCACGCGACGCACATGCTGATCGGCATGCCGCTCGCCTCGACGATGGGACTGCTCGGATCACCGAAGAAGCCGATGGTGGTGCCCTGGTTACTCAATCGAAACGGGCAGGCCATCACGCTCAAAGCCAGCTTCAAAGGGAAAGTCACCAACGATCCGAAAGCGTTGAAGCCGTTCGTCGATGAGGCCAAAGCCAAGGGAACTCCGTTGACCTTCGCGATGACGTTCCCGCCCGGCACGCACGCGATGTGGATGCGGTATTACCTCGCGGCTGGCGGCATTCATCCGGACAAGGACGTCTCGCTGGCCACCGTTCCGCCGCCGCAGATGGTCGCCAATATGAAGGTCGACAAGATGGACGGCTTCTGCGTCGGCGAACCGTGGAACGCGCGAGCCATCTCCGACGGCATCGGTTTCACTTCGATCACCACACAGGAGATGTGGCCCGATCATCCGGAAAAAGTCTGTGCCTTCACCGCTGAGTTCGCGGAAAAGTACCCCAAGACGGTCAAGGCCGTGCTGAAGGCTCTGCACGAAGCGAGCATCTGGCTGGACAACTTGGACAACCGACCGGAGCAGGCGGAGATCGTCTCGGCCGCGAGCTACATCAACTGTCCGAAGGAAATCATCCTCGGCCGGCTGCAAGGCCACTACGACATGGGGGACGGCCGCTCGGTGCAGGACAAGAACTACATGATTTTCCACGACCGCAATTGCAACTACCCGCAGCTCAAATACGCGACGTGGTGGCTGTCGCAGTTTCGCCGCTGGGGCATGGTCGAGGGGACTCCCGATTACGACGGCATCGCCAAGCAAGTCATGCGGCCGGACCTCTACGAAGAGGCGATGAAAGAAATCGGCTTCGTTCACGGAGGAGCCAACGCTGAACCTGAAAAGTTCTTCGACGGCGGAGTCTTCGATCCCGCTGATCCAGAAAAGTACGCGACGTCATTCGCGATCAACAGCTTGAAGTGATTCCTCTTGGCGAGCCGGGCGGCGTCAGCCCCCGGACAGGAACCGCTTGGTGGCAGGTCCGGGGGCTGACGCCGCCCGGCTCGC
>CAMAWN010000133.1 GCA_945861865.1 Candidatus Kuenenia stuttgartensis
ACGAATTAGTCGCGTTTCACCGTCGCGGAGGTGGCACGGCTGTTCTTGGCCGAAGCGACCGCCGACTTGCCGGAATTCTCTTCACGCTCTTTCACACGAGCCACCGCCGTGACGTGGATATTCTTCGCACGAGCCAGAGTCTCGGCCGAAAAGTACGGCGACGCGGGACGCCCGATGTGCGGAATCGACTTCTTCGCGAGTTGCTCCCAGCTCATCTTGTCCGTGAGATGCCAAGTCGCGGCTTGACCGGCTTGCGGATCGAGTTTTCCATCGGACACCATCGACAGGATTTCTGTCAAAATCGGATCGCTGCTGAACTCTTCGACTTTGGCGATGCGATAGGTCATTCGTGACGTGGGCTCCGCCTTGCCGTGTTCGAGACAGACCGAGCGATAGGTGACGCGGACAACTTTGTCCGCAGGCACGGAGAAGAATCCACCACCACCACCACCGCCGCCTTGCTGACCGCCGCCACCGAAGCCGCCACCACCACCCTGCTGACCACCACCACCGCCGCCACCTTGCTGCTGGCCGCCACCACCTCCGCCACCTTGCTGGCCGCCACCGCCTTGTTGGCCACCGCCACCACCTCCGCCGAACTGCTTCAGCACTTGCTTGCCGATGAACGCCCCCGGGAAGTCGACGTTGAGCGGCTTGTCCCCTTTGTTCTCGATGAGCATGTTGCCGCCCATCGCGTCCTTGGGAATCATCTTCACGTCGAGCACACCCTTTTCGATCCCCTCAAACACGTCGAGGTGATCCAGCGACTCATCAACCTTTTGTGCCGGGATGACTTTCCGTTTCGTTTCCTTCTTCGAGTCCGCTGAAATTCCGGGAGCCACCAGGCTCACCGCCAGCGCACCAACCAAGGCCCAGGGACGCCAACGAGAAAACATGTGCGTATTCCTTTGCGAGAGACAATGGAGCCGAAACGGGAAGGCACCGCGACGGCGACGTTTAACCTTATCGCCTCTCATCGCACGGAATTCAACAGAAACTTGCTTGAACCGGCCAGAATCGCCGCACCTCGACGGCTCCTTCCACCGATCCGGCAAGGCTTGTGAGAAACCTTGCCAACCATTCAGCACATGCCGTTCGCAGCAGTCGCGCGGGTCACGTTCACTCGGCCGATTGAGAATCGTAGACCGGACGCTCACGTCCGGTCCCCCGCCGAGATCGCCTCGCCAGCCACAACCCCACGGCAATCACGACGGCTGTTCCCAGCGTGAGTCCAAACATCGTCCTCTTGGACGCCCACTCCGAGCCTGCCGGTCGCGGAGACCACTCCAACCGCTGAGCCAAAACCAATGGTGCGAACCGCGGTTGCCCGGAGCGATCCTCGTAGCCGTACTGCTTGAAGAAGTATCCCGTCACCGACACGAAGTCGACCAGGATGTCGCTGCCGGTCGGGATGCTCGGCGACAGCTCTGTGCAGACGACGACGACCGGATTCTGCTGAGCACCGGCAACGTACAGCCATGCCTCATGCAGTTGTTGCAAGCCGTGAGCGTTCTCGCCGGCTGGCGACGAAATCAGACGACGCAGATGTCCGCGCAACGTGACCAGCCGGCCGTGATACGGCTCGGGATTGCGATGCAGGTCCGCGAACGTCGGAAAATCGGCGTCTGGTTTTCGAAAATAGAAACGGAAATTCGGATCACGCCGGATCGCTGCGAGTCGTTCCTTCTGAAACGTGTTCGCGGCCGATTTGAGTTCGGCCAGCGGCAACTGCCGAGCGTGGTTCAAAATCGCAAAGTAGCCGACGGCTTCTTCCGGCCGAACGTTGCGAGACAGCAAACCAGTCTGCGGATGCTTTGTCGATTCGAGCCAACTCGGATCTAGGTCTGCCGCGGATTGAGAGGTCGGCTCATCGTTTTGTGCTGACGAAACATCGGCGAGCACGAACACGAAAATGCTCAGCACGCACGCCACTCGCAGAATGTCGGCCAAGGACATGAGTAACCTTCGCTTCCCTCCAACGCACGCTACCAACCTGCTGGCCGGCCGCCTTTACGAGCGTCGCTGCCGGCTCGCAGACCATCAGGCCTGCGCGAGACTGCTTGCGTAACCGCGTTGCCGTTTCGTTCTTGCGTCTTGTGGCCGAGAGCCGTCAGTGGTTCTCGCAGGTCGCGGTGCAGACGCGGTTCCAAATCGAGCACATCGGGCAACCACTGATGATGCAATCGCGGAGCCTGGACGGCCGCGGCCGGCGTCTGGTTGCGGTGGATCAGATTGAGCAAGACTTGAGTCGTGGCCGTGATGATTCGCGGCCCGCCAGCGGCACCGAGAGCGAACACGGCCTTACCGTCCTTCACGAGAATCGTCGGCGTCATGCTGGACAGCGGCTTCTTGCGCGGAGCGATCGCATTCGCGGAACTCTGAATCAGGCCGAAGGCATTCGGTTGACCGGGGACAGCGGCAAAGTCGTCCATCTCGTTGTTGAGCAGGATGCCGAACTTCGGCTCGACGATCCAACTGCCGTACTCGGTGTTCACGGTCTCCGTGCAAGCGACGGCGTTCCCGTCCGCATCGATGACCGAAAAATGTGTCGTGCCAGAATCGTTGACCGGCGCGAACCGACCGTAGGATTTCGTCGGCTGCGTGTGTTTGAGGTCGATCCGTGAAGCGAGTTCGCGAGCGTGTTCGCGGCTAATGAGCTTTGACACGGGCACCTCGGCGAAGTCGGCATCGCCGAGGAATTCGGCGCGATCGGCGAAGGCGTGCTTGAACGCTTCGGTCAATCGGTGAGCAGACTCAGCCTCCGAAGAACTTGGCAGCTTGGCATCCAGCTCTTCGAGAATTTGCAGCGTCGTGAGCATCGCGATTCCGCCGCTCGACGGCGGCGGCATCGTCAACACGTCGTAACCGTGATAGCTCAGCTTGAGCGGTTCGCGCCGCACCGGCTGCATGTCGCGAAAGTCCTCAGCCGTGAACAGCCCGCCGTTGTGTCGATTCAATTCGAGCAGCGACTCGGCGACAGGACCGGAATAAAAACCGGCGGCTCCGTGAACCGCGATCTGCTCCAGTGCGGGAAGCTGCGGAGACGTGACGGTGTCGCCAACCTTGATGGGCTTGCTGCCCCGGAGGTATGAGCCGTGAAACGCCGAGAACTTCTGCCGAAAGTCTTTCGGCCATTTGGACCACGTTTTTGATGCGGACTTCAACGTGTTGACGTAGTGCGTGTCGGCCGGCACTCCGTCACGAGCCAGCCGAATTGCCGGCGCAAGGACATCCACGATCGGCAACCGCCCAAACTTTTCGACCGCATGACACAGCCCGGCAACGTGCCCCGGAACGGCGGCGGCCAGCGGGCCGCGCACGCTCGAGTGGGGCAGGTTTTCAACCTGACCCACGGCGAACATTTCCGCTGTCGCTCGGAGCGGCGCACGTTCGCGATAATCGAGCACGATGCAACGTTGCTCCTTGGCATCCCAGATCAGCATGAATCCGCCGCCGCCGATGCCGGAACTCGCCGGCCGGAGCACCGACAGTGCGAAGCCCACCGCCGCCGCCGCATCCACGACGTTGCCGCCCTGTTTGAGAATCTCGACGCCAACCTCGCTGGCCAGCGCATGATCAGCAGCGACCGCACCGTGTTGATAGACGTCGTCTTCGGATCGCACCGCTTTCGTCGGAATTGCCATCGCAGAAACAAGAGCGATGACAACCACAACTCTTCGAGCACGACTCGCAACCATAATGCCTTCTGCCTTTTGCTTTCTGCATCCAGACTTCGGCCCGCTGTACGCCGGCGCCGGTCACTCTCATAATCCGCCCGGCACTCAGCTAGCCAGTCTCAAACAGGATCGAAGTATGGCGAACAGTACGGACCAGTCGGCAAAGTTGACGGAGTCGTTCGAGGCAGTGGTCCGTTGGTGCGAGGACTATTTCCTGTCGGCAAGCGGCAGTGGAACGCCGCTCGGGCCGCAATTCGTCCGAGTGATCCGTGCCTTCGGTGAAATCGCCGCCACCTCGGCCGACAGTCTCGCTGCGAATCGAGCATTGCGGCTGAGCATGCTCCGCGAAAAGGTCGAGGCGTACCTGCAGGGTTTCATGCGTGGCGACCTCGCCGGAGAATCTTCCGCGACGCTGCCCGAACCGAGCCAACTCGTGCAGGTCGAGGCGTTCGTGCATGTGCAAGATCGAGGCGACACGTCGTGGCGATCGCAGCTCACCGAGTGCGGCGCAGCCGGCACTGGTCGCCGCCTCGAAGGTTTTTCGCTGCGAGTGAATCCGCCTGTCGATGGAGTTTCCTTGCGGTACAAAGCGCATCTGTCGGTCAAGGGGGACACGCCGTGGGTCGATCAAGGGGACTTCTGCGGCACTCGTGGCCAGAACCGCCGCCTCGAAGCGATCTGGATCGAACTTGTCGAAGGGGCTGAGCGCTTTGACGTTTATTATTCGGCGCACTTGTGCCGCTTCGGCTGGACCGGCTGGTTCAAGAATGGCCAAATGTGCGGCACTCGCGGCGAGTACCGCCAGGTCGAAGCGATCAAGGTTTTTTTGGCGGCGAAGCGTGCTTAGGATTTCGGCCGAACCGGAAACTTCAACACTCGAATCTGATTTCCATGCTACCCAACCTGCGACCAGATATCGTGACCCTGATCTTCGGCGGCTGCGTGCTGCTGGCGGGAGTGGTGCTGCAACTGTTTCACCGAGCCGCTTGGCTGCGCGAGCAGATCGAATTCACCAGCGACCCACGTGAGCTTCGGCATTTCGAGTCGCGTTATCGACGTCGCCGTCAAACGTCGGGACTGATCGTGCTCGTCGGGATGTTGATTCCTGTGGTCGACTTGCCGGTCGTTTGGAATCGTGGCCCGCGCGCTCCAACGATTCTGTGGTGCTAGATCGGCTGCCTCTGCATTTGGATCGCGTTTCTCGCGCTGGGCGATCTGGCCACGACTCGAGCGCATTCGCGAGTCACCCTGGCTCGGCTTGAAGTTCACAAGATCGAACTCATGGAACAACTCGAACGCTTGCGGCCGAAGCCGGAGTCATCGAGCGAACCGACCACCGATCACCAATGAGTGCGAATCCACGAGGCCGCACTCACCGCATCTTGGAAGGAGACTGACGCATGGGCATCTGGCTGATCGCCGCCGCGTTGCTGGCGGATCCGCAGGCCGAGCTTCCGAAAGGCCGACTGGTTGTCATCGGCGGGGGCGAGACTCCCGCCTCCGTGGTGAATCGCACGCTCGAATTGTCGGGAGGCAAGTCGGCCAAGATCGCGGTGCTGCCAGCGGCCAATCTCGAGTACGGTCCCAGTTCGGTGGCGTCTTGGAAACGGAACGGTGCGAGCAACGTCGTGCTCGTCAATCCGCAGCAGCCGGCCGCCGCGGTGAAGACGATTCGCGAAGCGGATTTGATCTGGCTCCCCGGCGGCTTGCAGGGAGTCTTCATGAACAACATTCGAGGCAGCGACATCGCCGAAACGATTCGGACTCGTCACCGCGAGGGAGCGATCGTCGGCGGCACCAGCGCGGGAGCGGCGGTCATGGGCAAGACCATGATCGGCGGACGCTCGGACCTCGACAGCTTGCGGGCTGGCACCGCTCCGTATCTGCAAAACGGTTTGGGCCTGTGGCCCGAGGCGATCGTCGATCAACACTTCTTGCAAAAAGGTCGCTTCAATCGGCTGGCGCTGGCGGTGATCGACTACCCGGATTTGATGGGAGTCGGCATCGACGAAGAGACCGCCGTGGTTGTGCGCGGCCGCGAGTTCGAGGTCATCGGCAACAGCAACGTCACTGTCATCGACGGCCGCAATGCCAGCCGCGAAAAACTGGCGAAGGGCGAACCCGCCGCCGCTCGCAACCTCAAAATCCACGTCCTGCGAGCCGGCATGACATTTCAGTTCGACGAGTGACGATGCCTCTGCCCCCGACACTGACCGATCGCGAAATCCTCGCCGCGCGCGGGCCGAAGGAGACGGTTGATCCGTGGCAGCCGATCGCGGCGTTCGTCGAACCGGAACGACAAGCGGATGGACGAGTGCTCGACATCGCCACGATCTTTCTGGCAAACCGTGAGTGCCCGTTTCGCTGCGTCTACTGCGACCTCTGGCGACACACGCTCGATGAGCCGACTCCCGCAGGCGCGATCCCTCGGCAAATCGACATCGCGTTTGAACGGCTGCCTTCGGCAAGCGTCGTGAAGCTCTACAACAGCGGCAACTTTTTTGACGCGGCCGCAATCCCGCCGCTCGACTGGCCTGCCATCGCCGATCGAGTGCGTCGGTTCGAGCGAGTCATCGTCGAGAATCACCCGCTGCTGACCGACGAGCGCGTGTTGCGGTTTCGAGAACAGCTCGGCACACCGCTCGAAGTGGCGATGGGGTTGGAGACCGCTCATCCCGACGTTCTCTCGCGGATGAACAAGCGAATGACGCTCGACGACTTCACGCGCGCCGCGCGATTCCTGGTCAAGCACGACATTGCGGTGCGTGCGTTCGTGCTGCTCCGTCCGCCGTTCTTGTCCGAGGACGAGGGAATCGAGTGGGCGCTGAAGTCGATCCAGTTCGCGTTTGATTGCGGCGCGACGTGCGTCTCGGTGATCGCGACCCGCGCCGGCAACGGCGTGATGGAGCGGCTGCAATCCGAGGGTTCGTTCGCGCCGCCGAAGTTGTCGTCGCTGGAACAAGTCTTGGCGGCGGGCATCGAATCGGGACGCGGTCGAGTCTTCGCAGATACCTGGGACGCCGCTCGATTCGCCGACTGTCCGCGCTGCGCGGCGCAGCGGGTCGAGCGATTGCGTCAAATGAATCTGTCGCAGACGATCCTGCCGCAAGTGATTTGTGACTGTGGCCGAGAGGATCGCCAGGCATGAGTGCTTTGGACGTGGACGTTGCGATTGTCGGAGGCGGTTTCGGCGGCAGCTTGCTGGCGCTGGTGCTGCGACGCGCCGGCTTGCGAGTCGCGTTGATCGACCGCGGCCGGCATCCGCGATTCGTGATTGGTGAATCGTCTACGCCGATTGCCAATCTCGTGCTGCAAGACCTCTGCCGCGAGTACGACTTGCCGAACGTCGCTCCGCTGGCGAAATACGGGACATGGCAGGCGACGCATCCGCAGCTCGTGTCGGGAATCAAACGCGGCTTTTCGTATTTTCATCACGAGGCTGGTCAGCCGTTCGTCGCCGATGTCGAACATTCGACCGAACTGCTCGTCGCGGCGAGCAGCAGCGATCAGCACTCGGACACGCACTGGCTGCGGCAGGATGTCGATGCGTTTCTGTTTCGCGAAGCCGCTGCGGCGGGAGCCGTTTGTTTTGAGCAATGCGAAGTCGGGGAGATCGCACCCGTGGAGCAGGTTTTCAACCTGCCATTGCAGCACGGGCAGTTTGAAAACCTGCCCCACGAGTTGCGGACCCGCTTCGTCGTGGATGGCAGCGGCGAGGGGCAATTCCTCGCCAAGCGGCTGGGAATCGAAGACCGCACACACGAATTGCAGACGAACTCGCGAACGGTCTTCGCTCACTTCGCGAACGTGACTCGTTGGAAACGCTGCCTGGAATCACACGGCATCGACACGGCCGAGCACCCGTTTGACGGCGACCATGCGGCGTTGCATCACGTCTTCGCAGGGGGTTGGATGTGGCAACTGCGGTTCAATGATGAAACCGTCAGCGCGGGCTTCGTCCAGGATTTGAACCGCGGCGAGCGACCGAATCTCTCCGCCGTGGCGGAATGGGAATCATGGCTGCTGCGATTTCCGGCGATCGGTGAGCAATTCGCAAACGCGAAAATCGTCCGGCCGGAAGGTGGTCTTCGCAACACCGGGCGATTGCAACGCAAGTTGGCTCGTGCGGCGGGAGCATGGTGGGCGATGCTGCCGAACACGGCAGGGTTCATCGACGCACTGCACAGCACTGGAATCGCGCACACGCTGTGTGGGATCGAGCGACTGGCGCGAATCCTGATTCGTTCACTCGGCCGCGACGATTTGGAATCTCAACTGCGCGAGTACGAGCGCTGCGTGCTGGCCGAAGTCGAAATGATCGACCTGCTGGTCAGCGGTTGCTTCGCGGCGATGGGGGACTTCCAGCGATTCGCGACCGCGACGATGCTCTACTTCACGGCAGCGACCAGCTACGAGCGAGCGCGACTCGCCAGCGTCGGCGAGTTTCGGCCGGCGTTCCTGCTCGCCGATGACGAGCAGTGGCTCGCGGTCGTGCGACGGATGTGCGAGCGGCTGCGTGAAGCGTGCAGCATCGAGCAATTTGAGAAGGAGATGGTCGAGGCGATCCGGCCGTTCAACGTCGTCGGGTTGTGTGACTCCTGCGCGCGAAACATGTATCGACACTCGGCGCTGCCGGAGGATTAGCACGACGCGCAAGCGAGTGGTTGAATCGTCGGCCTCTTGAACCCCTCGCTTGCGCGTCGGGCTAGTTTGGAAACCGCGCTACACCAATCCGCGCAGTTTCCGAATGGTCCACTCGGTGGCGAGCAACGTGACGAAGACGAGCAAGAACGGCCAGTTGTCCCAGAGGGGTTTGCGAGTGACTTCGGTTTCCTCGCGGCGGACAAGTCCCTCTTTCAGCAAGCGTTCGAGAAATGCTCCATGTTGTTCGGGAGCAACGACGCTGCCTCCGGTGAGGCTGGCGAGTTCGGCAAGCAGCGCGTGATCGGCGGCGGGGTTGTCGAGTTCCAGATCGCGTTCGTCGACCAGAAATCGCGAGTTCGCGTCGCCAATTGGTTGGCCATCTTTGGAGCGGGCTGTCACGGTGACCCAGTAATCGCCCGCGTGTTCGTTCTGCAGAAAGTCGGCGGAGTATTCGTTGCCGACTCGCAGGACGGCCAGCTTTTGGCGTTCGTTTTTCGGGTTGGTCACGGCGACTTCAAAGTCCGCATCGGTCACGACCACGCCGTCAGGCGAGCGAGCACCGAACGCCAGCTTGACCGGCGTACCCGGCAGATAATTTCGAGGATCAATGCGGACCCAAACGGTCTGGCTTTGGTCGTCCTCTTTGCGGGCCAACCAGAAAATCATCTGCCGCCAAAAGCGTTGATGCACATTGCGAAAGCCGTGTGTCGCCCAGCGCCACGTCGTGTTACCAGCGAAGGCCACCACGCGTGCTTTGCCCGCTTCGTTGGAGAGCAACAGCGGAATCCCTTGGTCTGACGTCGCGAGAATTCCGACAAAATCGTTCTTCGGTCGCAGCTTGTTCGCGCCGTCGAGCGGCGGCAGAGCTAACCAAGCCGCACGGTTCTTGTCGGCCGACTCGACGCGCATGACGTAGTGGTTGAGTCCAAACGACGTCGGAATCATTTGCAACTCGTCGGTGTGACGCAGTGCGGGATCAATGTCATCGCCAGAGACCGTTTCGCTAGCACGCATCGCGACCGGCAGCAGATCGGCGAGCGGAGTTTCGGCATAGCCGCCCGCTCCGAAACTGTGATGTCCGCCGATCATCATCAGGCCGGCCCCTTCCTCCACACGCGCGGCGAGTTGTTTGAGCAATTCCGGGCCGAAGACTTTCGCGGGGACATCGCCGATGAGGTACACGTCGTAACGGCCGCGCTGAAACATCTCCGGGTCGATGTCGTTGAGGTCGCGTTGCCGGCCGCCGCGCACCGGTTGGAAATCGAGTTGCACTTGCTCGGTCGCGTTGAGCAGCCGCAGCCATTTTTGTTCGGGAGCCCACGCCGCGTCGAAATAGGCGACGTTGATGCCGCCGCGACGCACGGTCAGCAACGTCTCGCGGAAGTTGTTCGCAGTTTTGATCTCCCCCTCGAGCGCGACAACCTCGACCCGAATTTTGAATTCGCCCGGCAAGTCGGGGATGTACGACAGCTCGACCGGGATGACATCGACGTTGCGCGTCGGTTCCAGAAACACGATCGGCTGCGCGTTCTTCGAGGCGGCCGGGACTTTCATTTCGCCGCTCTTCAGACCTTCGCGCGTACGCGGATCTTCGACCAGTAGCCGCACGGTCAGTTTTTTGCCAGCGGCTCCGAGCACTCGCAGTTTGGCTCGCAGCGGCACCGTCTTTTTCACGAAGGCATACGGATCGACCAGCAGGTCTTCGACGATCAAGTCGAGCGACGTATCGGTCGTGCCTGTCGTGCCGTAGGCGACCGGAAAGATCGGGATTTGCAACTCGCCGAGCCGTCGCGCGATCGCTCGCGGATCGACGTCGTGCGGCGGCAACGCTCGTTGTGCTCCGTCGCTGTGCAGAAAGATTCCGGAAAGGCCACTGGCTTGGGCCTCGCGCAGGATCGACTCCAACACGAATCCGATCGCTGATTGTTCACCCGGTGCGGCGGGATCGGGCTTCTCGACCGAACGCGGTTCGCGGTCGAAGTCGGAGTAGCGGACCTCCATTTCTTTCTTCAGTTTCAAGAACGTCGGCTCCGCCTCTTGCAGCGTCTTGACCAACACGGCTCGCCGAGTCGCATTGGCTGGGCCGTCGGCGGTCTGCATCGACCGGCTGCTGTCTCCGAGCACGACGAGCATCGCAGCCTTGCGGCTCTTTCTGGTCCACTGCAACTCCGGACGCAGAATCGCAAAGGCCAGCGTCAGCGCGATCAGCACTCGCAGTGCGACGAGCGTGCGCCGCCAAACAGCAGGCAGATGACGCACTCGGCGCGGATATGTCAACAGCACGAAGACGACCAGCCCGACGGCCGTCAGCAGCGAAACCGGCAGCGACCACACCAGGTCGAAAGCAAGTTGCAGAGTCGTAGTTGGGTCGTTCGGCATCGCGAGCAATGTAGCCCGCTCGCTCCGCGAGAGGAAAGCCGCAAGAGCGAATGATGAGGTGACAAGTTTTACGTAGCCGTCACCGCGTTACGACGTCACTGGCAGCTTCATCTCCGTCGGCGGGCTGAGCGCCCCTTCAACGGACGTCAGCAACAAATCCAGGCGGAACGGCTTGTAGAGCGCGTGCTTCAAGCCCATCTGCCGAGCCTTCACGATCGAGTGGCCAGGGTCGTAACCGAAGCCGGTCATCAGGATGATCGGCAAGCTGTCGTGAATCTGCTTGAGGTCTCGGAAGCACTCAGCACCGGTCATGTCGGAGAGGTTGATATCGACGATGGCGAGGTCGTAGTGGGTCGCTCGCACCAGCGCGAACGCCTCTTTTCCGCAGTGAATCGCCTCGACCTGGCAACCGAATTGACGCAGCAATTCGCGAGCGGCACTGCGCACCGAAGCATCGTTGTCGACCACCAGAATCCGCTTGTTGCGCAACAGCGGGTGAGCAGAGACCGCGGCGACATCGGGGACCGCACCCGGCACGGCGATCTCTTTGCCGACCTCTTGGATCAACTGCTTGATCTGGCGTGTGTGCTGCAAAATCTGTTGCAGCCGAGTGGTCGATTCCGGATCGAGACCGATGAACCGTTCCAGCAACTGCGACGCATCAACCAGAATGTCATCCGCCGGTTGAGCGACCCGATTCAGAATGAGCGACATGCTCTCGTTCGCGGCGGCACTCTGCTGCACGACCAGCAATTCCAAAGTGTTGAGCGCGACGGCGACTTCGCGGCTGAACAATTCCAGGAACTCCTGGTCTTTCTCGTTGAACGCATTCTCCTGCGAGCTTTCGACGTTGAACGTGCCCAGGATGCCATCATGCCGTTTGAGCGGCACGGTCAGCGAACTGCGAGCCGTCGGATTGCCGACCAAGTACAGCGGATCGTTCGCCGTATCCAAACAGAGATAACTGTTACCGGTCGCCGCGACGTAGCCAGTGACTCCGTTGCCCGTCGGCTCGGCAAACAGTTCGCGTTCGACGGCCGCTTGTTCCATGCCGTAGACCAGCAATGGCACCAGCCTTTTGTTGTCCGCGTGACCGAGCAGCCGAATCTCGACGGTCTCGAACCTCAGCAAGTCCTTCGTGAAATGCACGATCTTGGACTTGAGCAGTTCTTTGCGTTCCTCCCAGTCCATCTCCAGAACTTCTTGCGGTGTCAGGTCGCCCAACTCCAAGCCGGCCTGATGAATGGCCTTCATCCGATCGCGCTCGTTGATTTCGGTGGTGACATCCTGCACGAAGGCAATCAAGCCGAGCGGAATCTCCGAGGTTTTTTCAAACACGGGGGTGATCTGCAACTCTAACCAACACGAGCCGACCACTTGCATCAAACCATGCGTCGATTGATTCGTGGCCAACGCCGTGTTGATCGGCGTGAAGTCTGGTCCCTGCAATTGAGCATTGTGAAACAGGTCAAAGAAGGGCAGCCCTTCGCCACCGGCTTCGCGACCAGCCAACCGCCGCAGTGAGGCATTGCACCAGACAACACGCTCATTTGTGTCGAGCAGCGCATAGCCATCGGGAAGTTGGTCCAGCAATCCCCCCGCTTGAATCATCGCGCTGGCGGGAGTTGTCTCTTCGCCGCACAAGAAGACTCCCGAGACTTCGCCTTCTTGAAGTCGTTGCAATCCCGACTCGACCGAATCGGAAACGACGACCTCGAACTTCCCGCCGAGCTGCTCGGCCAACGCCGACGTACGATCTCGCCGCCGGCTAAACAACAGAATCTTCGGCATCGAAGCCATCGCCGCTCACACCCCCTCACGCCACTCCACAGCGTCAGAACTATTTACCCCTCACCACTCGGCGAAGCAACTCCGCCGATTGGTCAAGTTCGGAGGCATTCAATGGTTGCCCGCCGGTGCGACCTCGTTCAGAAACCGACGCGACTCGGACATGACGTACTGCTCGGCACCACCGAAGCCAATCAGGCGATAGCCTTGCTGAGCGACTCGCCGACCTTCCTCCGCACTCCGCGCGGGATACCCGCAAGCGATGTTGTGCCGTTGGCAGGCCGCGAGAATTCGATCCGCCGCTTGCATGACCAAGGGATGATCGCGTTCGGCACCGACTCCGTATCCCAACGCCAAATCCCCGGTTCCGACCCATAATCCATCGAGACCACCGGCAGCGATGGCCTCGACGTTTTCAACCCCTTCCGGGTCTTCGATCAGCGCCAGCAACAGCACTTCGTCGTTCGCGGTTTTGACGTAGTCCGATCCGCTAATTCGCCCCCAAAGCGTGCTTCGGCCAGGACCGAACCCGCGATTGCCTCGCGGCGGATACATCGCAGCGGACACCAGCCGTCGCGCGTCCTCCACCGTGCGGCAATGCGGAATCAAAATCCCCTGCGCACCGAGATCTAGCGCGTGCATGATCGCTTCCGGATCATTCGGCCGCAGCACTCGCACGATCGGCGTCGTGCCACCGGCGAAACAGCCCTGAACGAGCCGATCGAGCGTCGTGGCATCCAACGCTCCATGCTCGCCATCCAGCAACACGAAGTCCCAACCGGCGTAGCCCAACACCTCGCACAGGCCCGGTTCCGGCAAACGGAGCGAACTGGACCACACCGTCTCGCCAGCCTTCAGTTTCTGTTTGACGCGATTCGGACGAATTGTCATGAGCAAGACTTCCTGAAATCAGAAATGTGAGCGAGAGCGAAACGCGGCGTCATCACGATGACCGCGCGATGGCGGAAAACTATCGCAACCAAACCGCGACCGACAGCAACTTGCCCCTCAAAACGCCGGCAGCTAACGTCACTAACCACAGCGATCATCGGCCAAGTTTGAAGACGCCTTTTTGGAAACTGCGAGACACACCATGAAATTCCTTCTCCCATTTCTTGTTCCGTTGGCGATCGGTGTCACCAGCGGAGTGCTCGCCGCGCTCTGCGGTGTCGGCGGTGGAGTCATCATGGTTCCCGCGTTCGGAATGTTGCTGGGACTTGACCAAAAGCACGCCCTCGCAACGTCGATGGCGGTCATCGTCCCAACGGCGATCGCGGCGACCGCTCAGCATGTGAAGAATGACCTGATCGATTGGAGGATCGCGATCGTCACCGCCATCGCGGCGACCCTCACCAGCTACTTTGTCGCGGATACCGTCAAGCAGTTTCGGAACGAGACGCTCACCCGCATCTTCGCGGTCGTGATCATCGTGTTCGGCGTGCTGATGCTCGTGACACCGGCAACGAAGTCCGCTCAAAAGCTAAATCAACCTCCGACCCTGCCCTCGAACACCACTGACGAGAATTCCTGATGCCTCCCGAAATTCATTCACTTCGCCTCGCGATGTGGTCGGGGCCGCGCAATATCTCGACGGCGATGATGCGTTCCTTCGGCAACCGCAGCGACAGCGTCGTCTGCGACGAGCCGTTTTATGCGCACTACCTCCACGCCACGCAAAAAGATCACCCAGGCAAGGACGAAGTCATCGCTGCCGGAGAAACCGATTGGCGAAAAGTTGTCGCTTGGCTGACCGGCCCCCTTCCTGACGGCAAGCGGCTCTTCTATCAGAAGCAAATGACGCATCACTTGCTGCCGCACATGGACCGCGATTGGTTGGGACGAGTGACCAACTGTTTCTTGATCCGCCATCCGCGCGACGTACTGACGTCGTACATCAAGATTGTCCCCAACCCCACCGATGAGGACACCGGCTTTCCTCAACAACTCGAAATCTTCAACTGGCTCCGCCAGAACAGCGGCGTGACACCGCTCGTCATTGATTCGGTGGAAGTCCTCAATGAACCTCGCCGCACATTGGGTCTGTTGTGCGAGGCACTGAATCTCGACTTCCAAGAGTCGATGCTGGCGTGGGCACCTGGCTTGCGATCCACGGACGGTGCTTGGGCCAAGCACTGGTACAAAGAAGTCGAAACCACCACTGGCTTTCGCCCCTACCGCCCCAAGCCCGATCAAGTTCCCGATTCGCTCTCCGCCCTGTTCGATCGCTGTCTTGCAAGTTACGAGACGTTGTACGGGTACCGACTGAAATAACCGTGCCCGTCAAGGCTGCGATTCAACGCTCGACATCGCATGGGCCGCAGCCATGAGACCATCGACATCGAGACCGACATCCGTCAGCAACTCGGCGCGTTCGCCGTGTTCGATGAAGCGGTCGGGGATGCCGAGCCGTTTGATGTGATCGGTGCGGAGTCCGGCGTCGTTGGCGGCTTCGAGAACCGCGCTGCCGAAGCCTCCGCAAAGAGTGCCTTCTTCAACCGTCATGACGAAGCCGCACTCTTCGACCGCTTTGAGGATCGTTTCGGTGTCGAGCGGCTTGGCGAAGCGAGCGTTGATGACGCCGACGTCGAGGCCCTCGGCTCGCAGCTTTTCCGCGGCGCGAACGCAATCGCCGAACAGCGTGCCGAAGGCGACGAACATGCCGTCAGTGCCCCACTCGTAGATCTCCGCTTTTCCAAGTTCCACGGGCATGGCGGGACGTTCGATCTGCACGACGTTCGTTTTTGGATAACGGATGGAGGTCGGGCCGTCGTGGCTCAGAGCGAAATCCAGCATCGGGGCAACGTCGTTTTCGTCACCGGGAGCCATCAGCACGAGGTTCGGGAAGCAGCGGAGGTAGGTGTTGTCGAATGCGCCGTGATGTGTCGGGCCATCGGGGCCGACCAAGCCCGCACGATCGAGGCACAACACGACGGGCAGATTTTGCAGCGTGACCTCTTGGAAGATTTGGTCGAAGCCGCGTTGCAGGAACGTGCTGTAGATATCGACGATCGGCCTCATGCCGCTCTTCGCCATACCGGCCGCGAACGCGACGGCGTGACCTTCGCAGATGCCGGTGTCGAAGAAGCGGTCGGGGATCTCGGTGCGAATCTTGTTGAGCGCGTTGCCGGCGCACATGGCGGCGGTCAGCACGCAGACGTGCGTGTCCCGTTTCATGGCCGAGTAAATCGCGTCGCTCATCGCGTTCGTGTACGCGCGGCTGGTGGAGGCTTTCGCCGGGACGATCTCGTTGTCTTCGGTGCGTGTGAACGGCGACGGCGAGTGAAATTTGACCGGGTCGAGGCAAGCCGGCTCGAAGCCGTGCCCCTTCTCCGTGAAGACATGCAGCAGCACCGGGCCGCGCACGTCTTTGACCATTTCGAGGTAACGCCGCAACGCGGAAATGTCATGGCCATCGACCGGGCCGATGTACCGGAAGCCCATTTCCTCGAACAGCATCCCGCCGTGCAGGAAGCCTTTGACCGCGTCTTTGAATTGGGCGAGCGCGTGCTCCATCGTTTCGCCGACGACCGGCAGTTTGTTGAGCAGCCAGGCCACGTCCCGTTTCAGCCCGTTGTAGAACGGGGCCACGCGAGCCTTGTCGAGCGTCTCGGCCAAGCCGCCGACGCGCGGGCAGATGCCCATCTTGTTGTCGTTGAGAATGACCAGCAGATCCTTCTTGAGTCCGGCCGCGTTGTTGAACGCTTCAAAGACGATCCCCGACGGCAGCGCTCCGTCACCGACCACCGCGACGGCTCGGCGGCCGTCCGCATGCAGCAGGTCGTCGGCGACTTTCAGTCCCAGCACCGTCGAGACGGACGATCCCGCGTGACCGGTCATGAACAGGTCGTAGTCGGACTCCTCCGGGTTGGGGTATCCCATCAAGCCCCCTTTGCGGCGGATCGATGCGAACTCAGCCAAGCGCCCGGTGATCAGCTTGTGCGGATAGATTTGGTGTCCGGTGTCCCAGATCAGCCGGTCCTTCGAGAAGTCGAAGACCTGGTGCAGCGTCAGGCACAGTTCCACCACGCCCAGGTTGCTGGCGAAGTGAGCGGTGCGGTCGGCACAGACCGAGCACAGCGCCTCGCGGATTTCCGCAGCCAGTTGGCGAAGCTGCTCGTCCGCAAGCCCCCGCAAATCCTGCGGAGACTCGATACGCGAAAGCCGATCGAATGTCATCAATGACCTCATCTTCTCGAAGACGACGTGAGCGGATTCCTCCAGCACGCTCACACACAGCCGAGCAAGATACCGCGATTTCCGTTCGGCGTGAAGGAGTTTTCCCAGAGGTACGCACTCCGTGGAATTCCGTTGGTCCGAACCACGAGTGGCTCAGCTTCGGCAAAGCTGGTCCACCCGAACGGAACGAAACTCTTCGCATTACGCTAGGGCCGCGTGATGGTCACGGTGTGGCTCCCTTTTTCATTGCCGGTGGTGGTGAGGACGTAGACCTTGAACGTGGCGACGTGGCCGGGGCTGGCCAGGCCGCTGTCGGTGAGGAACTCGCGGGGGGCGTTGGGGAGCACGCTGCCCAGCACGCTTTCGTTGTCGCTGGAATAATTCGGCCCGGCGCAGACGCGGAGTTCGTAGTGCGACAGATTCGCGTCGCTGCTGGCGGCCCAAGTCAGCTTGGCCATCAGC
>CAMAWN010000134.1 GCA_945861865.1 Candidatus Kuenenia stuttgartensis
CGGCGGATCGTCCGGTCGGTCCGGAGCACATCGTCCACACCATCTATCACGCGATGGGCATCCACGACTTGGACGTCATCGACAACCAGAACCGCCCCTACAATCTGCTATCTGAGGGAAGCCCGTTGGTTGAATTGTTTTGAAGTCACCCAGACGCAGAATCATTCCGGATGGACGTGATCCGGGATTCCGGTTCGACGATTGAAAGCCATCCATGAACAGTCCCGCCGCGACGCAACGACGACGCTTCTTGCAGGCCAGCTTGATTGCCGGTGGAGCTGGGCTTTCTTTGGCGGACATTCTGCGTCAGCAAGCGTTCGCCGAGTCGACCGGGGGATCAACGGCTGACACGTCCGTAATTCAGATTTGGCTAGGCGGTGGTCCATGTCGGCATTCCGAGTGGAATCTGATTTCTCAGGAGCACAACGTGCGAACGATGTTCAGCATTTTCATCTTTCTTGCGATATCCGTACCTGTCGGTATCGTCGCCGCCGAAACGATTGACATCGGCTCGCGGCGGGAGTTGTTCGTCGATCAGGCATTGATCGAGCGGCTCGATGGGCGAGCCGAATTGCGGCTGCACCATCCGACGCCGCGCGAAGTCGCGATCACGTTTGAGAAGCCGTGGGAAGGGAATGCCAGCGGTTATCCGACCGTATTCCAGGACGGCGACGTCTATCGGATGTACTACCGAGGCCATCGTTACATCATCGACCCTCCGCCGCTGCGGCAGGCTCAGTCGGAAGTCGTCTGCTACGCCGAGAGCCGCGACGGCGTTCATTGGGTGAAGCCGAACCTCGGTTTGTTCGACTGGCCGCCGACCATGAACAACACCGGCACGAAAGAGAACAACATCCTGTGGCGCGGCGGTTACGAGACGCACAACTTTGCTCCGTTCAAAGACACGAATCCGGCTTGCCCGCCCGATCAGCGTTACAAGGCCGTGGGCGGAACGACCAGCAGCAAAGGACTGCTCACGTTCAAGTCGGCCGATGGCATTCGCTGGTCGACGCTCAGCGACGGGCCGGTCGTCACGACGGGCGCGTTCGATTCGCACAACACGGTCTTCTGGGATCCGGATCGCCAACGCTATGCGATGTATGTCCGGTACTTCAGCGAAGGGGAATTCAAAGGACTGCGTTCGATCGGCATGTCGCATTCGACAGACTTCAAGACTTGGTCCGAACCGGTCGGGCTGACGTATCCCAATTCGCCGCCTCAGCAGATGTACACAAATCAGATCGCGCCGTACTACCGCGCGCCGCATCTGCTGCTCGGCTTTCCGACGCGCTTCGTGGCTCGTCCGCTGACGGAGCATGCGCAGCGTCTCGAACCGGTCAAGACGCGGGCACAATTCGCGGCCTCGGTAAAAGGGAGCGATGCCTACTCGGGGGCGGAGGTGACGGACGGCTTGCTCATCGCCAGCCGCGACGGCCAGACGTTTCGTCGTTGGGACGAGGCGTTCGTGCGTCCGGGTCCGCAGGCCGAAGGTCGGTGGATCTACGGCGACAATTATCAGAGCTACGGCCTGTTCGAAACGAAGGCCGACACGCCCGGACTGCCCAACGAGATCTCGCTGCATTTCAACGAAGGCTCGTGGCGAGACGAAATGCACCGGCTGCGACGGTACACCATTCGGCTCGATGGCTTCGTTTCCCTGCACGCGCCGCTGTCCGGCGGCGAACTGACGACGAAGCCGCTGAAGTTCACCGGACGATGCCTCTCATTGAACTACGCCACGTCCGCGGCCGGCAATCTGCGAGTCGAACTGCAAGACCCCGCTGGCAAACCGATCCCCGGTTTCATGCTCGCCGACGCGGACGAGCTGTTCGGCGATTCCATCGATCAAAAGGCCGCGTGGAAGAATTCCACCGATGTCGGTCGTCTTGCGGGCCAGGACGTGCGATTGCACTTCGTACTCCGCGACGGTGACTTGTTCTCATTTCAATTCACGGACTGAGGCTTGTGATCTGTATCACCGCCCGACCACGAAATCCCTGCGAGGAACCACTCGATGAAATCGAATCGTCGCCAGTTCATTCAGGCTGCTGGAACCGCGGGAGCGGCGCTGTTGACGTTGCAGACCGCGGCGGCGGACGACAGGCCTGCGCCGGCGGCCGATCGAAGCCGACCCGATGATCGGCCGCCTTTCACGACCGAGTTGTTCCTCGACAACCAATTGCTGGAAGCGACCCCTGGTGTGTCGAGGAAGCTGCACCCGGCCAAGAAGCACTTGTTGAATCCCGTGATCCAACCGGACCGCTGGTGCGAGGGGACGTACATCGAGCCGTACACCACGATGTACGACGCCGAGGAAAAGCTGTTCAAAATGTGGGCTCGAGCCGGAAGCGATGCAAAGGCCGGGTACGTCGGCGGCAACGCCGGATGGATGCTCTATTACACGTCGAAGGACGGCGTCCGTTGGGAGAAGCCCGATCTGGGAGTTTGTGACGTGGGAGGACGCCGCGACCACAACGTCGTCTTCGCCAGCGACATGATCCTGAAGGCTCCGACCCAGCTCACGTACGGTCCGGAGAAATTCGTCGTCCCGTCGCGGCCGGCGGTGCCACAGGGGAAGAAGGCGTTCTTCTGGGGCGTCAACAAGCATCCGCAGCCGCGCGACCCGTCGGAAAATTACGTCGCGTTGGCGATCGTGCAGGATCACCGCCGCGGAGCGCACATTGCCACCTCGCCGGATGGCATTCACTGGTCCTGCGCGGCGTCTCCGTTCTGGCAGACGCCGCACGATGTTGCGGGAAACGGCGACGACTGTCTGATGCACTTGATGTTCGACGACGCGAAGCGGAAGTGGGTGATCTACCGGCGGATCATTCCGGAATTCAGCGAGCGCATGATCGCCGACGACAGCGATCGGAATCGGCCGCCCGTTGACCGCTACAACCGATCGTACGCCTATGCGGAGAGCGACGACCTGCGGGAATGGACGAATCATCGATTCATCCTGGCGATGGACGCGGATGATCCCGCCGACACAGAGCTCTACCAATTCGGTTGCCACAAGTTCGGCGCGACGTACGTCGGATATGTAAGCATCTTCTACCTGCGTCACCCGCAGCCGATCGATATTCATCTGGCGACGAGCCGCGACGGCATCCGCTTCACGCGAGTCTCTCGCGGGACGCCGTTCATCGCACATGGCCCACTGGGGTATTACGATTTCATGGCGATGGCCTGTTCGCAGCCTCGGCCGATCGTGGTCAACGATACGATCTACATCTATTACGCGGCCCTGAACTTCCCACACGATGTCGATGAAAGCGCGTCGGCGCATTACTCCGGAGGCGTCGCGCTGGCGACCCTGAAGCGCGACCGGTTCGCCTCGCTGGAAACCGGCACGTCCGATGCGGAACCCTGTCGTGTGCTCACGAAACCGCTGGTTGTCTCGCATCCCCGCCTGTACCTGAACGCCGCGACGTGGGGGAAAGGCTCCATCCGTGTGGAAGCGCTGACCCGCGACTGGCAGCCGATTCCTGGCTTCACGGTCGCCGAGTCTCGTGAGATCCAGGGAGACGCACTCGACCATCCTGTCCGCTGGTCGGACAACGCCGACCTGGGCAAGCTCCTGGGCCAGGAGATTCGGCTGAAGTTCCACATGACACGCGCCCGGCTGCACGCGATGACCATGAGCGATCAAGAGCGGCCCCTGGGGCCCGTCGAATCCGAGTATCGCTCCGACCCGGCGGGAGACTCCTCGCCCCGGCAGAACTGACCCGGGAGAACACGCGAAACGGAATGACGCTCGGAGTAAATCATCCGCTTCCGAGGACGGCAGCGCTGACCATTCAGCAACCGCTGGATGAGGTGGCCGGGCGGAAATCGAATTCTTCGACGGACCACACACAATTCACGGACAAAACACGTTTCACTTCCTGCACCAGCATTTGAAGTGGCCGCGACCCGATTGCCCCGCAGCGTTCGACGGGTTCAGGCGATTCGTTTTCGAATGGAGATAATCATGCAACCGTTCTTATCGTCGGCAATACTGCTCGCCGCGTTCGCTTTGTCCGCGATGGTGCCGTCGGCCCGTGCGGACGAATTCTCAGCCGTCGAGTACCAACGACAGACGATTTATCACTCTCCGCAAACACCAGGTTACACCTGTTGGGTCGGAGCGTGGATCATGCCTGACGGTGACCTGATGACCTGCTTCACTCAGGCGACCGGCCCGGCCGAAGGTAGACCGAAGGCTCCCAAGGAAGTGATGGATCTCTTGAGCTGGTATCCCCAGTACGACATGACGGGTCTCGATCTGCATAACGTGCAACTCCGTTCGTCCGATGCCGGCAAGACCTGGGAGCAAGTGAGCGCTGACCCGTTTAAGACCTGCATGAACGGCGTCACCGGCGAAGCACAATCGGTCTTGCCCGACGGGACGATCGTTCGCGGAGTTTTTGGCCTCTACCTTCCCTACGACAAAGACCTCCCCAAGACCGGCTTTCTGCAACGATCGACCGACGGAACAAAGACGTGGGGCAAACCCGAAGTGCTGCTCGACCCCGAAACAACTACTGTCTGGCCGCGGCGAATACGCACGCTCCGCGACGGCCGGGTGCTCTTGTTGCTGGGAGTCTCGCCGCTCCCGGCCGGCAAACACACACGCAGGGAATTCAGCAACCGGCTCGAACCGACAATCCTGATTTCGTCCGACAAAGGGCGGACCTGGAGCAAGCCGCTGCGGGCCGCGCCCGACGATCAAATCACAGGCTTCACCGAGGAGTTCGATGTGGCGGAACTCGATAACGGCGACTTGTTGACCATCTATCGACGCGCCGAAGACGCCAAACGCTGGCAGGGAATTCTCAAGAAAGCCGACGGAACCTGGATTCCCGGCAAAGTCGGTCCGATCGTTCTTCCGCATAGTGGTCAGCCGGAACTGCTGGCGACGCGCGAAGGACCGATCCTGCACGTCGCGACCAGCGGCGTCCACTGGACCAGCGACGCGGGGCAAACCTGGAACAAGCTCAACGTCCCCGGCACGCCCTATTATCCTCGCTCGGTGCAGGCGAAGGATGGCCGAATCTTTGTTTTCGGGCACGTTGGCGGCGACGACGCCTACGGCAAGGCCGATCAGTCGATCGTGATGGACTCGTTCCGACTGGCCGCGGCCGACATCGCTGTGACCGATCAAAAGTCACTGACGACGGCCAAACTCGTCGCCGAGCGAATCCCGTTGGGCGAACCGGACGACTACAAGCCCTGCATCGCGAGGTTGCCCGGCGGCGAATTGCTGCTGACTGCGTTTCATCAGCACAAGCGCGATGGCAACAAGGTCATGGAGCAGACGCTGCTGTTCCGCTCGCCGGATGGCAGCCGAACCTGGACCGGCCCGCAGCCGCTCGACTTGCTCGGCCGCGAACCGTATTTGACGGTGCTCAAGAACGGCACTGTCTTCATCACCGGCCATTTGTTGGCGCAAGACGTGCGCAACGAATGGGGTTACACGACCGGCTTCCTGCATCGCTCGACGGACGGCGGCCGGACGTGGCAATCGACGCGTGTCGAGTCCGAAGCGATCAAGCCGAAGGCCAGCAATCACACGACGCGCAACGTGCTGGAGCTGAGCGACGGTTCGCTGCTGTTGGGCGTCGATTACGACGGAGGGGGTGGCCCGTACTTGGTCTGGCGTTCGACCGACGGCGGCCAGTCGTGGGACAAGTCGCAGCGCTGCGAACCGCGCGACTTCAAGAGCCAATACGGCTTCTTCGGCGGCGAGACGTGGCTGTGGCAGGCGCGCTCCGGAAAGATCTGGGCGCTGGTTCGAGTCGACAGCAACGAACTGCCGATCAAGGACCGATCGATCAACGCGGGAAACGATCAAGCCGACCACTTCATCCTGTTCTCGTCGACCGACGGCGCGAAGACCTTCGACCGCATCCGCGACTTCGGCGATTACGGCGAGATGTACATGTCGCTCTTGCGGCTGCAAGACAAGCGGCTGCTGCTGACGTTCACAGTCCGCGACCTCAAACCGCCGCTCGGCGTGCGAGCGATCGTCGGCACCGAAACCGACGATGGGTTCGATTTCGACTTCGCTCATGATCGCATCATGCTCGATGCGAAGACGCCCGTTGGCAAACCACAAGGCGGCGGCTTCGGTCCGACGGTGCAGCTCGACGATGGTATGCTGGTGACGAGTTATTCGTATCGCGGCGAAGACGGAAAGTCGCACTTGGAAGTTGTCCGTTGGGGGCCGCCGAAATCGCGGTGACAGACTAAGGTCGTATCTACGGCCGATTTACCGGTCCCAAGCTGGACGGCAAAGTGACGAACGAGGTGCAACCATGAGCCGACGTCTTTGGTGCGTCATACTGCTGGTCATCATCGGCCGGTCGGCCTCCGCGGAGGATGCCACGACGAATGCGGTGAGATCGGTAAACGCGGCGCCGCCGATTCACGACATCGGTTCGCGGCGCGAATTGTTTGTCGACGAGACGCTCGTCGAGCGACTGCTGGGCAAGGCGCAATTGCGCCTGCACCATCCCGTGCCGCGAGAGGTTGTGCTGGTGCATGACGCTCTCTGGGAAGGGAATGCCAGTGCCTATCACAGCATCTTCAAGGACGGCGATCGCTACCGAATGTACTACCGAGCCTGGCGGCTGACGCACACGGCGAAGCAACTGATTCCCAGCAAGGAGTCCCTTTGTTACGCGGAAAGCGACGACGGCATCCACTGGCGCAAACCGGAACTGGGGCTGCACGAGTTTCAGGGGTCCAAGGCCAACAATATCGTGCTCTCGCCGGAATGGGCCGAGACGCACAAAGTGGCCATCGGCGGACCGGCCATCTTCCGCGACGAGAATCCCGCTGCCGCGCCGGACGCCCGATACAAGACGTTCATCACATCGCGCAGTCCCCTGGGGATGCAGCCGTTCAAGTCGCCGGACGGCCTGATTTGGTCGCCGATGAGCGACGGGCCGACGATCACCGCCGGTGCGTTCGACTCGCAGAACCTGGCGTTTTGGGACTCCGCGCGCGGCGAATATCGAGCGTACTGGCGGATCTTTACGAAGGGTGTCACGAACGAGAAGACGTGGAAGCCGGAGGGAGTCCGCGCGATCCGCACGGCGACCTCGAAAGATCTGCTGCATTGGGAGAACCAGACGGATCTGGCCTACGTCGATTCGCCCGAAGAACAGCTCTACGAAAACGGCGTCGCCCCGTATCACCGCGCGCCGCACCTGCTGATCGGCTTTCCCGTGCGCTACGTCGATCGCGGCCTGCGACGGCAAACCGTGTCGGCCGACGACGGCAGCGACAAGCTCGGCCCCGATGACATTCAGCGTTGGTCGGCGTCGCTGCGGGCTTTGCCGGGATTCGAACATCGGGCGATGCGCGCCAAGCTGAGCGAGCGGTATGGCAGCGCCCTGACCGAAGGGCTGATGATGGCGAGCCGCGACGGCGTGAACTTCAAACGCTGGAATGAAGGATTTCTCCGGCCGGGCATCGAGCGCGCCGGGACCTGGAATTACGGGCACAACCTGATCGGCTGGCACATGGTCGAAACCAAATCCGAGCTCGATGGCGCGCCGAACGAACTCTCGATCTACGCCACCGAGGGCTACTCGACGTCAAACGGCACTTCGCTGCGTCGTCATACTTTGCGACTGGACGGGTTTGTCTCCGCGCAGGCGCCGATGAGCGGTGGCGAGCTAATCACGAAGCCGATCAAGTTCAACGGGAAGCACCTCACGCTGAACTTCGCCACCTCGGCGGCCGGCAGCCTGCAAGTGGAATTGCAGGACGAGCACGGCAAGCCGCTGCCCGGATATGCGCTCGACGACTGCGAAGAACTGTTCGGCGACACCATCGACCGCCGCGTCCTCTGGAAAACGAATCCCGATCTCTCATTGATCGCTGGACAGGCGGTGCGAGTGCGGTTCGTTCTGCGGGACGCCGATCTGTTTTCGTTCCAGTTCCACGACGGAACACTCGCGAGCAAATAGTCGTCCGTCATGTCATCTTCGTCGCTTTCACACAAATCAAGAACCAGGCGATCTCATGAAGTCACTCGCAGTCTGTTTGATGTTGGCCTGCTGTCTGAGCCAGGTGTCGGTTCTTCGCACGATGGCAGGCGAACCGGAGTCGCCGCCGACTTTCGAGTGGGCGATCTCGGCCGGCGGAACTTTGCACGATAAGACTCGTGGCATCGCGGTCGATCCGGCCGGGAACATTCTGCTTACGGGCGAGTTCACCGGCACGGCGACGTTTGGCGAACAGACGCTTACGGCAGTCGGATCGATGGACTTCTTCGTGGCGAAGGTCGATCCCCACGGAAAATTCTTGTGGGTCCGCTGCGGTGGCGGAGACTTGATTGATCGAGGCTACGCGGTTGCGAGCGATCATTTGGGAAACTGCTATGTGACCGGACACTTTCAAAGTGCCGAAGCCAAGTTCGATCAGACCACCATTAAGACCGCCGGCGACTACGACCTGTTCGTCGCCAAGTACGACTCGCAGGGAAAGCTTCTGTGGCTGAAGAGCGGCGGCGGAACTGGCTACGACTACGGGCACGGCATCGCGGCCGACAAGCTCGGAAACGTCTTCGTCACCGGAGCCATCGTGGGCGAAGGAACCATCGCGGCCGAGCCACTCGGACATCCCGGCCCGGCTCACGTCTTCTGCCTCGCGATGAATCCCGACGGCAAGGTGAATTGGATTCGCACGGCGGAAGGCCAAGGATCCAGTTCCGGTCATGGCATCGCGGCCGATCAGCAAGGCAACTGTTACGTCGGCGGCTACGCCAGCGGCAATGCGTCGTTCGGCGGGCAGAAGCTCACCACTCCGACCGGGCATGACATCCTCGTGGCCAAGTTCGATGTGCAGGGCAAACTCGGCTGGCTGCACGAGGGACATGGCAGCGCGAACGCGATGATTCATGAACTCATGGCGGACAGCGCCGGAAACGTCTGGGCATCAGGAATGTTTCAAGGCGAACTGAAACTCGCGGATCGCAACGTCGCGAATCAGGGACAACACGACATGCTGCTGACGAGCTTCGACTCAACGGGCAAGAGGCTCTGGACGAAGACGGCCGGCGGAGCGGGCATTGATTACGGCTTAAGTGTCGCCACCGACGGACACGGGAATAGCTATCTCACCGGCTCGTTCACGGGCCGCGTCGAATTCGACGGCACGCCCCGCGCCAGCAGCAGCCCCGCCTCGGATATCCACATCGTGAAGTACGACCGAGCCGGAACGCTGCGGTGGTTCCAACAGGCCGGGAGCGACAGAACCGACCACGCCTACACGATCGTGTCGGACCAGCAAGGCAACCTGTACCTCTCCGGAGCCTGCAGCGGCGCCGCGAAGTTCGGCAGCCACTCCATCCCCAATCGAGGCAGCAACGACATCTTCCTCGCCAAGATGCGAGCGAAGTGAAGTCGTTCTGGCTTGGCCGAGCTTCAGAGTGTTTTCTTCACGGAGAAATTCCAGATGTCCAACGTCTTCGGATTTGGTGCAAAAGGGGACGGCATCGCCGACGACACAGCGGCGTTGCAGCACACGCTCGACTCCGGCGATGGAGTGCTGCGACTCAACAACAACGTACTTGGGATAAGATGCAAGCCAACCGTGCTTGGATCGGTTCCAGTTTCCATTCAAATGGGCGGTGCTAATCGACCGGAGGATTTCAGAATGCCAAGGTTGTTCTGCGAACGGTCGGCTCATCAGCAACAAGCGTTTCAGAATTTCTACGCCAATGAACGGGAAGGTCTGACGGTCTCCAGTCGGCGGGGAATGCTCAAGGTGGGACTGGCTGGACTGGCCGGGTTGAGCCTGCCCGAACTGCTGCGATGTCGCGCTCACGCCAGCGAGTCGGCACGGAAGACCGCCGGAGCCAAGAGCGTCATTCTGCTGTGGATGTCCGGTGGACCTAGTCAAATTGACAGTTGGGACGTGAAGCCGAACCGGCCCTCCGTCAACCGTGGTCCGTTTGCAGCGATTTCCACCAAACTGCCGGGCGTCCAGATTTGCGAGCATCTCCCCAAGCAGGCGGCCATGCTCGACAAGTTCACGCTGATCCGTTCGGTCGATGCTCGGGGCAGCAGTCACAATCCGAACCGCGTCTTCCAGACGGGCCACCTTGGTTCCGATACGGCGGATGCGAAGTATCCGGCCATCGGTTCGGTCGTGGCGAAAATGCACGGGCCGAATCATCCCGCGATGCCCCCTTATGCGGCGGCGGTGGCGTCGCCGCGGAAGCATCTCGCTTTCGCCGGATACCTCGGCAAGCAGTACGACCCCTTCATCGCCGAGCAGGCCACCAGTCTGCCCATCTATGACATCAACGGCATCGACACCGGCAAGATGACGGGAGCCAGTCTGTTCCAGTTGCCGGAAGGTCTCACGTTCGACCGGCTGAGCGAGCGACGGACGCTCATGAAAGACTTTGATGTTTTGCGAAGCGGTATCGACCAGGGGGGATCGCTCGTCGCCATGAACGCCTATCAGAGCCAAGCTCTCGACATGGTGCTCGGCGGTCAGGCGCAAGCCGCGTTCGATCTCTCGCGGGAACCGGCGAAGAATCGCGAGCGCTACGGACAGCATCTCTGGTTTCAACAAGCGCTGCTGGCTCGCCGGCTGGTCGAAGCGGGCGTGACCTTCGTCACCATCGGCATGAATCATTCCGGAGGTGCCAGTTGGGACAATCACGGGGAGCACCCTTCCTGCCCCTACGGCGGCATTTCGACCGGGATGCGGAAGCTCCTGTCGCTATTCGACCATGCACTGTCAACGCTCGTGAGTGATCTTGAAGAACGGGGCCTGTTGGATGACGTGCTGGTGATCGCGATGGGGGAATTCGGCCGATCGCCGGTGATGGGTTTGCAGACAGGATACACCGACGGACGCGACCATTGGCCGGCGGTGATGTCGATGGCACTCACCGGCGGCGGCCTGCGGCACGGCCAGGTGATCGGAGCAACCGAGGCCGACGGCGGCTCGATCAAGGAGCGACCCGTGACTCCGGGAGACATCGCGGCGACGATCTACCGTTACTTTGATGTCCCGCTGGATGCGACCTATCTCGACAATCAAGGCCGGCCGCTCTCCGTCGTCCAGAACGACGGCCGACCGATTCGTGAGTTGTTTTGATTCGTCACTCACGGGAACAAATCGGCGTTGCAGAGCTGCCTGAACCCGGCGCGGTGGTGTCGGATCAATCCACTCGCGAATCATGGTGACGGCTTATTCGTATCGCGGCGAAGACAGAAAGTCGCACTTGGAAGTTGTACGATGGGAGTTGCCAAAATTGCGGTGACAGACCACGAACTGCGCATTCGATCCGGAACGAGAACGAACGATGCACTTCGACGCGATGCGACTGGCAATCGATTGAGAACGAGGCATCAACGCATGACTGATCGACGCTTACCAATTGCCTCTCGCGTGATGATCGCGGTGCTTCTTTGCGGCTGGCTGACGACGGCTCTCGAGGCGGAAGAACCGAAGAAGGAAAAGGCGAAGATCACGTTTGAAGAGCATGTGCTGCCCATCTTCAAGGCGCGGTGCGTGAAGTGTCATGCGGGAGCGGAGCCGGCTCAGGGGCTGCGGTTGACGACGCGGCGCGAGCTCTTGCACGGCGGGAAGTCTGGGCCGGCGATGCGAATTGCGGCGGCGGAATCGAGTCTCTTGTGGGAGAAACTCGCGTCGAACGAGATGCCGAAGGGAGGCCCGGCGCTCTCGGCGGAAGAGAAGGGAGTCATCCGCTCGTGGATCAACGACGGCGCGGCTTCGACCCACGCGACGGACGACGACGCGAACGAACTCCAGGAGAACGCCGGCCAGCAGCCAAACGACCACTGGGCGTTTCGTCCGCCCGTTCGACGGCCGGTGCCGCCGGTGCGCGGGAGTGACCGAGTGCGGAATTCGATCGACTCGTTCGTCATCGCGTCATTGGAGGCCCAGAATCTGACGCTGTCGCTCGAAGCGAGTCGCGAAGTGTTGCTGCGGCGCGCGTCGTTCGATTTGATCGGCCTGCCCCCTGCGCCGGAGGAAGTGCGCGAGTTTCTCGCCGATCACGATGAACTGGCCTACGAGCGGCTGATCGACCGGCTGCTGGCCAGTCCTCATTACGGCGAACGGTGGGGGCGGCACTGGCTGGACGTCGCGGGCTACGCGGACTCGGCCGGCGTGCTCTCCGAGGACCGGCCGCTGCCGACCGCGTTTCGCTATCGCGATTATGTGATCCGCGCCTTCAACAGCGACAAGCCTTACGACCGCTTCTTACAGGAGCAGATCGCGGGCGACGAACTGACTGACTACTGGACCGCGTACGAAAAACTCGATCGGTTGCCGGACGAGGTCGTCGAGGCGGTCACGGCGACCGGCTATTTGCGATGTGCGCCGGATTCAAGCCGGCCCGACTTTTCGACCATCAAGAATGCCGACGCTCAGTACTTCTATCCGACGCTCAACGACACGTTGCAGATCGTGGCGTCGTCGACGATGGGACTGACGTTGCAATGCGCTCGCTGCCACAGCCACAAGTTCGATCCGATCCCGCAGGTCGAGTATTACCGTTTGCAGTCGATCTTCATGACCGCGTTCCGGCCGAAGCAATGGATTCCGCAGATGGATCGGCGGTTGCTCGTCGCATCGGCTTCGCAAAAGAAGGCTGCCGATGAGCACAACGGGAAGCTCGATGCTGAAATCGCGAGGCTGAAGAAAGAACTGGCCGACTTGCGGGCACAGTTCAAACAGAGGCTGGCGGACGAGCGACTGGCGTCGGTACCGGAACCGATTCGGGCCGATGTCAAGCAGGCGTTGAGCAAACCGGGGGATCAACGCACCGCGGTCGAAAAGTATCTCGCCGACAAGTTTCAGCCGCTGCTGCAACCGGACGACAAGACGCTCGACAAGCTGCTGCCCGAGACGTTTGCCGACTATCGCGCGGGACTCGAACAGCGCAACGCGGCGATCGCGGCGCAGGAACGGCAACGCATCGGCTTCGACGAACTGCGAGCGCTCTATGACCAGCCGGGACCAGTCGTGACGCCGCTGTTGCGACGCGGCGACGCGCTGACTCCGGGGCCGCCGGTCGAGCCGGGTGTGTTGTCGTCGCTGTCAACGCCGGTCGCGTTTCAATGGTCTCCGTCGCCGGCGGAAGCCAAGACCAGCGGCCGACGACTCGCATTCGCCCGCTGGCTGACTCAGTCCGATCACCCGCTGACGGCGCGCGTGATGGTCAATCGCATCTGGCTGCATCACTTTGGCGAGGGACTGGTCTCGACGCCCGAGGACTTCGGCACGCTGGGTTCGCCGCCGAGTCACCCGCGGTTACTCGACTGGCTGGCTCGCGAGTTCGTCGAGAGTGGCTGGAGCATCAAGCACATCCACCGGCTGATCATGACATCGAGTGCGTATCGCCAGCGTTCGACGACGGATGAAGCGTCGCATTCTCGCGCGAAGGAAGTCGATCCCGACAATCGTTTGCTGTGGCGACAGCGTCTGCGGCGAGTCGATGCGGAACCGCTGCGCGACGCCATGCTGAGCGCTGCCGGTTTGCTCGATCATCGATTTTTCGGCAGTGCGATCCCGGTCGCGCGGCGCGGCGATGGTGAAGTGAGCATCGCGGACGGCCAGAACGATCGTCGCCGGTCGATCTACGTGCAGATTCTGCGAGGCAATCCGCTGACGATGCTGCAAGCCTACGATCAACCCGTGATGGAGACCAACTGCACGCGTCGCGGTCGCTCGACGGTCTCAACGCAGGCCCTCACGTTGCTCAACAGCGACGCGGCGGTCGCCTATTCCGTCGCCTTTGCCGACCGAGCCCTCCGCGAAGCGCCTGACGCGCCGATCAGGTTTGCCGCACTCGTGGCCTCGTCGCGCGAGGCCACGGCGGACGAACTCGCCGTGTTGCAGGACTTCGTGACCGAGCAGCAGACGCGCTACGAGACTGGCGGTGAGCAGTCGGAGGCCGCGCGCCGCAAGGCCCTGGCTGATCTGTGTCACATGCTGCTGGCGTCCAATGAGTTTGTGTATGTCGATTGAACGTGGGATAGGTGAAAGTGGGATAGGCTTCCAGCCTGTCATCGTGCGAAAGTAGACCGAACGAGGAATGCCATGAAGAGAGACAGAACACGACAGGCTGGAAGCCTTTCTCACGTCAGTCGCCGAGAGGCCATTTCGCGCATTGGCAGCGGATTCGGCGGGCTTGCTCTCGGCGCGTTGCTGGGCGACTTCGACCGCACGGCGCGCGCGGCCGAGGGGGTGACTCACGATTTGCATCCCAAGCGGCCGCATCATCAGCCGCGAGCCCGTTCGGTGATCCAGCTTTTCATGCATGGCGGCCCAAGTCAGGTGGACTTGCTCGATGAAAAGAAGGAACTGGTTCGGTTGAACGGTCAGGCCCCTCCGGGCGAAGTCGCCGACGACGAGAATCGCACGACGCATCTGCTCGGCAGCCCGTTCAAGTTTTCGAAGCATGGCGAAAGCGGATTGGAGTTTTCGGAGGTTCTGCCCGGCATCGCGAGGCACGCCGACGACATCGCCGTCATCCGTTCGATGTTCACCGAGCACCGCAATCACGAGCAGGCGATCTGGATGGCCAACACGGGACTGACCGTCTCCGGTCGCCCGAACATCGGGTCGTGGGTCGCTTTCGGTTTGGGGGCCGAGAATCAGAATCTGCCCGGGTACGTTTCGCTGCCCGATCCGGCCGGCATGCCGGTCGATGGTGCTCGGAACTGGTCGAGCGGTTGGTTGCCACCGGTTTATCAGGGGACGGCGATTCGGTCCGAGGGGATGCCGGTGCTGCATCTCCAACCAAAGGCGGCGCGAACCGCGCCGATTGACGCGGGGCGCATGGAACTACTGCGAACGCTCAACGAGCGGCATCGGCAGGCGCGACCCGGCGAACTCGAATTGGACGCCCGCATCGCCAGCTTCGAACTCGCCGCGCGAATGCAACTTTCCGCCACCGACGCGCTGGACCTCCAGCAAGAGACCGCGGCGACTCAACAGCTCTACGGCCTGGATCGAGACAAAACGCGTTCCTATGGCAAACGCTGCTTGATGGCTCGTCGGCTGGTGGAGCGGGGCGTGCGCTTCGTCCAGATCTTCATGGCTGGCCAGCCGTGGGACACGCATGCGAACAACGTTTCTGGAATTCGCAGTTGCTGCGAGCAAACCGATCTGCCGATCGCCGGCCTGCTGACCGACCTCAAGCAGCGCGGCCTGCTCGAATCGACGCTGATCTTGTGGGGGGGCGAGTTCGGTCGAACTCCGGGCGCCGAACAGCGCGACGGCAACAAGACCCCCGGCATCGAGGGGCGCGACCATCATCCCTACGGCTTCAGCGTCTGGCTGGCCGGCGGCGGCATCCGCGGCGGCCAGGCCTATGGAGCGACCGACGACTTCGGCTATCGAGCCATCGCCAGTCGCACCCAAACCTCCGACCTGCACGCCACGATGCTGCACCAATTGGGCCTCGATCACGAACACCTAACCTTCAACCACAACAGCCGGGATGAACGTCTGACCGATGTTTACAAAGCTCGTGTGATCCAAGAATTGATCGCTTAGGAATTTGGCGATCATTCCGTGGCATAGGCTTCCAGCCTGTGATTCTCCGAGTACTCTGTTTTCGGAGAAAAAGACAGTTTTCTGAAAGCATGACAGGCTGGAAGCCGATCTCACGTTGTCGAAAGAAGATCGAATGATTTCGCTGGTCTCAGCACATCGAGCGGAGCGTTGCGTCAGCCGTCGCGAATTGCTGCGGTTGAGTTCGTTGGGGCTGCTCGGTTTGACATTGCCCAGTGGATTGCGGGCTGAGACGGAAACGACGAACGGGACCGCCAAGAACTGCATCTTCATTTTTTTGTGCGGTGGGCCTTCGCAAAATGACCTCTGGGATTTGAAAACGGACGCACCAGACGGAATCCGCAGCACCTTTCAGGCAATCGACACCAACGTTCCCGGAATTCGGTTTGGTGAGCTGATTCCGCAGGTCGCGCGACATGCTGACAAGTTGGCGATCATTCGGTCGATGACGCATGACGACAACGGACATGACACCGCGATTGCTCGTTCGTTGCTCGGACAATTGCCGGCACAGCCGGGAGCAGTGCATGTCTCGCGGCACGATCATCCCGCGATGGGTGCGATCCTGCATCGGCTGCGCGGCGACTGCGGCGAGCTGCCTCCGTGGGTGATCTTGCCTCGGCCCTTCACAACCGGCGGGCCGCCGTACAAAGGACAGTCGGCCGGGTTTCTCGGAGCGGCTTATGACCCGCTCATGCTCGACAAGGAAAGGAAGGGTTCGTTGTCCGATCGCGACGTGAAGCTCGATGCCATTCGCTTGGCTGACGGTATCGACGCAACGCGATTTGAGAATCGCCGACGCATGCTCGGTGCAGCAAACGGTTCGGCAGCAACGGTTCGAGCGGCCTCGGCCGAAACGTTGCTCGCCGGTCATTACGACAAGGCGCTGAATCTGATGAGTTCGGGCAAAGCGAACCAGGCATTCGATCTCAGCCGCGAACCGGCCGCGCTGCGAGATCGCTACGGACGCAATGAATACGGGCAAAGCTTTCTGCTGGCACGGCGGCTGGTCGAATCGGGCGTGCGAGTCGTCAACGTCTTCTGGACGTTCTTCGACGAGAAAGGTTGCCAGTTCAATCTGTGGGACAATCACGGCGTCCCCAACGACGTCTGCGGAGTCGACGGTCAGTTCAAAGGGGAAGCGATGCTCAAGCATCAGTACTGCTGTCCGTCATTCGATCGGTCGTTCTCGGCATTGTTGGAAGATCTTCAACAGCGAGGACTGCTCGGCGAGACGCTGGTCGCGGTCGCGGGTGAGTTCGGCCGCACGCCGCGCATCAATGCGACGGCCGGCCGAGACCATTGGGCTCCGTGCTACACGCAGTTGCTCGCGGGAGGTGGCGTTCGCGGGGGACAGATCTACGGTGCCAGCGACGGCATCGGAGCCTATGTGAAAGACTT
>CAMAWN010000135.1 GCA_945861865.1 Candidatus Kuenenia stuttgartensis
TTGAACCATACCGGCGAGTTGAAGCAGCCGTGCTGATGCAGCAGCAGCCAGGTCAGTTCGCGGTAAAACGTCTCGCCATCGGCTGGTGTCGCGAAGTAGCCGTCCTTGATGCCCCAATCGGAGATCGTGCGCGACACGCGATGAATCACCTGTCGCACGCTGGTCTCGCGCTCTGGAGTGCTCGGCTCGCCGTAGAAGTATTTGCTCACGACAACATTGGTGGCGAGCGGCGACCAGTCCTTCGGGACTTCGCAATTGGTCTGCTCGAAGAGCACTTTGCCGTTCTCGTCCTTGATCGCAGCCGTGCGATAATCCCATTCGGTCGTCGAGAACGGATCGACGTTCGCCGGGCAGAAGTGCGGAGCGATCTTCATGGGGGTCGTCTGTGGCGTGAAATGCGGCCCTGAAGCAGGGGCGGTGCGAACTGCGGCTTCGCGAGTCATCTGTCCGTTGCCTCCGTGGCCGCACCCGTTGTGCGAACGAGTGGTCGAAGTGGAAAGGTAATCAGCATCCAAAAGCGTGTTGGCGTCGTGCATCATGCACTCCTTCAACGGGGGGAGAATGAAGACCAAGGGGAGCCGGGGCCTCATGACCCGCTCTGAGCGACCTCTTGCCACGAAAAATGCCGAGAAAAAGCAACTTTCAGGCGACCAAGAACCAGTCACCCGACGAGAAATGAACCACAACTAATTGTGGGACCAAGATAGGTCAGGCCCCGCATCTAGTATGTGCGAACCGGGTCGGAACTATAAATCGGCAGGCCGAATTGTCAAGGTGATGAATTCTTCAAGAAGGTTCCAAATTCGATCCCTCGTGGCCGTAACCTGTCGGCGAAATGCAAGCTTAGCGAGTTCGGAAAAATTGAAAGAATCGTTAAGTCGGCGGTGCCGCATGAAGTCGAACTCGTCGCTCCCGGTGATCGCTTTTTGAATGGCATCGCGGCTGCGAGGACGACCCACTGCGCATGAAAAAACCCGGCCAAAGACCGGGTTTTCACGCGATTTCTCGGTTCGATTAGGCACCGGTGGCAGGCGTTGTCTCGACGATTTGTAGACCAGGAACAGTGATGCCGGTGATCTTCACCTGGGTGTAGCCCTGGCGATGTCCGGTGTGCCGGCGGTAGTTCTTGCGGCGGCGCATCTTTTGGATTTCAAGCTTCGGGCCTTTGACTAGTGGCTCAACGACTTCCGCAGTGACACTCGCACCGGAAATCGACGGGGCACCAATCACGCTCGAACCGCCGCCGTTGGCGAGCAGAATCTTGTCGAAGGTGATGGAATCACCGGCTTTTGCGGTGTCCAAGAAGTCAATCAGCAGAGTGTCGCCGTTGGAAACTCGATACTGGTGACTGCCGTTTTCGATGTATGCGAACATGGCTCGGAAATTCCTCAAAACTCTGGCTCAGAGATGGAAAAGGTTGAGCATTGTAGCCGGGGGCTAGCGTGATTTCGAGTCAATCCCCACCGGAATCCGGGTAACAGTCCCGGAGTCGTCCTGGGTTTGGCAATCGAGGTGATTGGGGCTGACGTCGGTGCGGGCCGTGATGTTGATGATCAGGCCGCCGGTGTCCTCAAGCTGGTTAATTTCGCGGCGGCGGCGGTTGTTGAGGTAGTTGGCGACTCGTTCGTGGACGTCGATCCCGATTTTGCGGACCCCTTCGCGTTGAGCAACGGTCATCAGCAGTCGCATGACTTCGATCGCGACGCTCTCGGCGGTCTTGACGAGACCGACGGCCGCGCAGCACGGACAGTTCTCGAAGACGCTGCGCCTGAGCGACGGGCGAATGCGCTGCCGAGTCATCTCGATCAGGCCGAACGGGCTGATGCGGAGGGCCTTCGTGCGGGCGCGGTCGCGACGGAGCAGGTCGCGGAAGTGAGTTTCGACGCCGCGGCGGTGACGGTCGTCACGCATGTCGATGAAGTCGTTGACGATCACTCCGCCGAGATCGCGCAGACGAAGCTGTCGGCAGATTTCTTCGGCCGCGCGAAGGTTCATCTGATAGGCGGATTCCTCGGCGTTGTCGTCGAATCGGAAGTTGCCGCTGTTCACGTCGATGGCAACGAGAGCTTCCGTCTGGTCGATGACGATCGATCCGCCACCTTTGAGCGGGACGTGCCGCTCGTGGATGCGAGCGATGTCGTCTTCGATGTGGTAGTGGTGGAAGATCGAATCTTTGCCGGTGTACAGCTTCACGCGGTCGGCGTGGTCGGGGGAGATGACCGTCATGAACTCGCGGGCGCGCTCGAATGTTTTTGGCTCGTCGATCCAGACGGACTCGACGTCGTCGCGGTAGATGTCGCGCATCGTGCGGATCATCAAGTCGCTGTCTTCGTAGATGCTGATCGGCGAGTGATATTTCTGGACTCGGCGGACGAGCACCTTCCACAAGCGGACGAGGTAATCGAGATCGCGTTGCAGATCGGCGGCATCGCGTTCGAGACCGGCCGTACGAATAATGAAGCCGAGACCCGGTGGCGGTTGCAGCGTGTTGAGGATCTTCCGCATCCGGCGGCGGCTGTCGTCGTCTTCGATTTTGCGGCTGACACCGACTCTTGCGAGGCCAGGCATCAGCACGAGATAGCGGCCGGGGATGCTGACGTACGTCGAGAGAGTTGGCCCCTTCGTGCCGATACCTTCCTTGATGACCTGGACCAGCACTTCGCTGCCACGCTTGAAGATGTTCTGAATCGGCGGTTTGTTGCGGACGCTGCGTTCGTTGAACGGACGACGGCCGCGGCCCTCTTCTTCACGCTCGGGGACGAGGTGCTTGTAGTACTGGTATTCGACGTCGCTGACGTGCAGAAAGCCGTTACGGCCGACGCCGAAGTCGACGAACGCGGCCTGAATACTCGGCTCGATGTTGACGACTCGGCCTTTGTAGATATTGCCGGCGAAGCTCTCGACGCTGTTGCGTTCGACGTAAAGCTCCTCGAGCACACCATCCTCAATGATGGCGATGCGGCTCTCTTCCGGCTGCAGGACATTGACGAGCATTTCTTTCTTCATGGAGCACCCTTTGAGTTCTGCGGGTGCGGCTCGTTGCGATGGTTGGCGTTGTTGCCGTGCGAAGTGTGGCGACCTGCTCGAATGCCGGAGACGGACGAGCGTGTCCGTCGGTGTGTTTGCAGACTCGTCGCGGTTCGTCCGCGCGAATGGCGCGCGAGCTGGCGAAAGCGGCAAGCTGTGTTCGGCGAGTTGGCAGCGGCGTTCGTCGGTTACACGAACGGGGCGGACCAGTGAGCAGGGTCGACAATGCTGAGCACGGCGGTTCGTCGAGAAACGAAGTCAGCTCGCGGATCAGCCCACTCCCGCCGCGTCGTAACGCGGAGCAGGAAGTTTCGACTCCCGGAGCCGTCATGACTGTGAGCTTTTCAGCTTCAGCCAATCTCGGCGAAAAACAGACGCCTTGAGAACGAGCACGCACCCTAGTGAATCCAGTAGGACGGGCACTCTTGCCCGTCTTCCTCTTTCAAGAAACTGTGTTCGGTGTTGTTCGGGGTCGGGCAAGAGTGCCCAACCTACGGAAACTTTAGTGACCAAGCTGCGGACAAATCTTGGAAAGTTCGCCTTGCAGGTAGTTATCGACTCCGCGCGACAGGCCGAGCCATTCGGCATGAGTCGCGATGTCTTTGGCTTTCGGGATCGTCAGCCGGCGGATGACGGCTTTCAGTTCGGGGATCGAATGCGGTGTGACGCTGATCCGTCGAATCCCCAAGCCGATCAGCAGCGGGAGAAATTTCGGATCGGAACTCATCTGGCCGCAAACGGTCACGGGGATTTTGCGGTCGGATTTTGCGGCGGCGTCCACGACCATGCGGATCATGCGCAAGATCGCGGGGTCGCCGGTGCGGTACTGGCTGGAGACGGCCGGATCGCCGCGGTCCACGGCGAGGGTGTATTGGATTAGGTCGTTCGTGCCAATGGAGAAGAAATCGACCTCGGTCGCAAAGTGGTCCGCAAGAATCGCCGCCGAGGGGACTTCGACCATCATTCCCAGCGGCATCTCCCGCTGAAATGGCACTCGCGCTTCTTCGAGGTCGTCCATCACGTCGCGGACCACCATCTTCGCTTGGCGGAACTCGTACAGCGACGAAACCAGTGGAAACATGATTTTGACACTTCCGGGAGGAGCATTCGCTGCTGCTCGCAGGATCGCCCGAAGCTGCGTCTTGAAACCTTCGATGTACTGCAAACTCAGGCGGATGCTGCGGAGGCCGAGCGCCGGATTCGGGACTTCGGCGAGTATTCCGTTGGAGGTAGGGATCTTGTCCGCTCCGAGGTCCAACGTGCGGATGACGCACTCACGTCCGCCGAGATCATCGATGACTCGGCAGTACGCTTGATAATGGTCGTCTTCAGTCGGCTCGACATCGCGACCCAGATACAGAAACTCGGTGCGGTACAGGCCGATCCCATCCGCGCCACGTTCGAGACAGTGCTTGGTCTCGGTCGGAAATTCGATATTGCCGAGCAATTGGATTCGTTCGCCGTCGGCGGTAATCGGCTCGGCGGTTCGATCGACTTCCAGCGCGGCGTAATTTGCGTCGCTTTTCTTTTGAGCCTCGCGCCGCTCGGCGATGACCGACTCGACGGGGTTGACGATCACCTCGCCCCGGTCGCCGTCGATAATGACGATGTCGCCGTTGTTGACCTCGGACAAGAAGTCACCGACGCCAACGACCGCTGGCAGTTCCAGCGCACCCGCCAAAATCGCCGTGTGACTCGTCGGGCCGCCGACTTCGGTCGCGAAGCCGAGCACGAATTCCTTTTTGAGATTTGCCGTCTCGCTGGGTGTGAGATTGTGCGCGAGGATGATTGCCGACTCGGAGAGGTCCGACAGTTCTTGCCGCCGTTTGCCGAGCAACTGCCGGAGCAGCCGGTTCTTCAAATCATAGATGTCCTGCGCCCGCTCGGCGTGATAACGGCTGCCGAGATCGGAGAAGAGTTTCGCGTATTTGTTGAGGACGATGTCGCACGCCCGTTCCGCCGTGTTAGTTTCGACGCGAATCAGTCGTTCGATCCCGCCGACCAGTTCCGGCGACCGAGCCATCAGGAGATGTGCTCCGAAGATCGCTCCCAGTTCGCTGCCGAGCCGCTCGGTAGCGACTCGCTGATTTTCTTCGATGTCCGCACAGACGGCGTCGAGCGCCGCGTGAAATCGGTTGATTTCCGCGTCAATTGCCGACTTGCTGGTGTAGTGCCGCTGGACTTTGAAGTTCTCGGCCCCGAACAACACCGCTGGCCCGATCGCCACTCCCGGCGACACCGCAATCCCGCGTTTGACCAACATGTTGCTCACGGAGCACCGACTCACATTTCCTAGAAACTGGCGATCAAACTCACCTGAATTTGCTCAATCCACACAAAACTTCTAAAAGCACTGCGAGGCGTCCCACCACACGGACTCCTCGACTGCCGGCCACCATTTGAGTGTCCATTCCCCAAGGATGCCAGCGCGCCGCCGGTGACGAATGCGGCAGAGATGTCCCGTTTCGACAGCGGCACCGCCGAAACTCGGCAGTCAAGCGGCTCACTCGGCGAAGTTCGACTCGAACAACTGCACGATCTTGGACAATGCTTCGTCGGCATCGTTGCCCGAAACGATCACTTCGAGCTGATCTCCGAAATCGGCCATGCCCATCAGATCAAAAATGTTCTTGGCATCGGCAAGCTTCGAACCGTTGCGAACGTGCACGTCACAACCGAAGCCGTTCACCAGCTTCACCAGCTTCGAGCACGGCACCAAATGCAGGCCGTGTTCCTGCCTGACAGTCACGATGCACGAGACGGATTGTCCATCCATCGAATAACCCCAAGGCACTGGTGCCGAAGTGTGAATTGTCTCCGACACAGTTCAGCCGAGTTGATTATTGTCGGCCTCGTTCAGCAGTGTGAGCACTTCGTCCTTGGTCTTCGCCTGTTTCAAAAAGTTGCAAAAGTTGTGATCCCGAAGGTGTCTCGAGATATTCTCCAATCCGCGAAGGTGATCTCCTGGACGATCCGGCGGCGAGACCAACAAGAACATGATTTGAACCCGTCCGCCGTCGAGGCTTTGAAAGTCCACTCCGTCCTTCACCAACGCGATCGCGGCCACCAACTTGGCAACCGACGCATGTTTCGTGTGCGGCACAGCCACTCCATTGCCGATGCCCGTCGAACCTAATTCTTCACGCTTCAGGATGGCCGCGATGATCCCCTCTTCGCTGTCTGCGGCAATCACCCCGGCACCTTTGAGCGCAGTCACCAACCCACGAATCGCGCCCTCTTTGGTCGTCACCTGCAAATCGGGAACGATCGCATTGGACACAACAAAATCCATCAACTTCATGAAAGAAACTCCTCTCGAAACGTTGAGCAGACGACGCGTCTGATTGGATCTCGCGCGGATCCCACAGGCAAGTCGCCGATGCGACGTGCTAAGTCTGGAAAACCATCTCAGGAATCACTCGTTGTCCACCGGATTCTTGGCCAGTTCATGCCAGTGGTGATTCTGCACCTTTTCTTTGTACTTGTGAATTTGCTGCTCGATCTTGTGGTACGCTCGGTCGAACGCGACCTGAGCCTCAGCGTCCTCGTCGTGAGCCACGAAGTCGTGCTTGTGTTCGGCATCGACGAGGATTTCGACTTTGGCGTGAGTGTTTTCAAAGCTGATCGTCACGTTGATGGCGGTGATCCGTTCAAAGTACGTCAGCAGCTTTTCAACCTTTTCGGCCATGTAGGCCCGCACGTCGCCTTTGACGTGCCCGTGACGGCAAGTGATTTCCACATGCACGGTGCATTCTCCTGGCGGGTTGATTTGTGACGGCTGGGCGAGATTCTATCGGGGCTGTATCCGCAGCCACAAGTAGCCATCTTGATGCAACCCCGATCTACGCATGATCCAACGCTTGTCGCAGGTCTGCGACCAAGTCATCGGGGTGCTCGATGCCGACCGAAAGCCGAATCGTCTTCTCACTGATGCCGGCCGCAAGCCGAGCTTCCGGCGTCATCGAAGCGTGGCTCATCGTTTCCGGATAAGCAATCAGTGATTCGACGCCCCCCAGTGATTCGGCCATTTGAAACAGTTTTGTCTGCATCATCATCTTCTCGGCTGGAGCACGTCCCCCTTTGATGTCAAAGCTGAGCATCGCACCGAACCCGCGCTGCTGCCTCTTTGCCAATTCGTAATGTGGGTGACTCGGCAGTCCGGGATAATAGACCCGCTCAACCTTCGGATGCTCCGCCAGCATCTTCGCGACGGCCATCGCGCCGCGTTGATGAGCTTCCATTCGCGGTCCCAGAGTTTTAATGCCGCGCAGCACCAGCCAGGCATCGAATGGCGAACAAGCCAAACCAAGAGCGTTGTGAATGTAAGCGATCCGCTCGGCGTGAGCTTGGTGCTGAGTGACCACCGCTCCGCCAACGACGTCCGAATGTCCATTGAGGTACTTCGTCGTCGAGTGGACTACGACGTCCACACCAAACTCGAACGGACGCTGCAGGTACGGCGACAAGAACGTGTTGTCCGCGATCGTGATCGCCCCCGCCTCTTTCGCGATCGCCGAGATTGCCGACAAATCCACCAGATTGAGCAACGGGTTGCTCGGTGTCTCGATCCAAATCCCTTTCGTCTGCGGCGTCATAGCGGCTCGCACGTTGGCCGGGGCGCTCATATCCACGAACGAAAACTTCAGCTCGTAGTCCGGCAGAACTTTGGAGAACAGCCGAAACGTCCCGCCGTAAATGTCGTGTCCGGCGATGATGTGATCGCCCGACTTGAAGAGATACATCGCGCAAGTGATCGCCGACATTCCCGTACTGGTGGCTCGACAGTCGATGCCCCCTTCGAGCGCCGCGATGCTCTGCTCCAACGCCAGCCGAGTCGGATTCCCCGACCGCGTGTAGTCGAAGCCCTTGTTGGTCTGCAGATCAACCCAGCGAAATGTGGACGTCGGATAAATCGGCGTGATGCAGCTATTAAACGTCGAGTCTTTATCGACTCCGACATGAACGCACTTCGTTTCAAATTGCATGGTTCCCAGTTCCCGGTCGATGAATCAAACTCACAGAATGTTCGGGAGGTAGCGTAGCCGGTCGCAATCGCGACTCGCAAACAAGTGTCGCCGAGCCTCTCCCGACGCGGTGGATAGCGATGGAGTTGCTCGTGGACAGGGAGAAACTTACGGTGAGCCAATCGGAACTCAAACCCGAGGATGAACCTCATGCCCATGAAACGAAGCCGAGCTGCTGGTTGGATGGTGGTATGCCTCAGCCTTATCGCAACACATGCCAGCGCCGCTGACGCTCCGGCGTTTGAGCATGAAGTTCGGCCGATCTTGTCGCGGTACTGCGTCAAGTGTCACGGCCCCGACGAAGGACAGCGGCTGAGTGGTCTGCGGCTCGACGTGCGCGAGTCCGCAATGCGATCTGCGGACAGTCGCAAATTGGCAATCGTGCCTGGCACACCGGATTCGAGTGAATTGATTCGCCGCATCAACTTGCCGGACGGCTCCGGACGCCTCTTCATCAGCAAAGCTGGATGGCTGCACCGTCTGACGCTGTGGTGCCGACAAAGTAGACCGGTCACTCTGTGACCGGAACGATCGAGTCACGGAGCGACTCGTCGACGATGTCCCACAGCCGTTCTCAACCAACCGCAAACGCACGAAAGGACAATCTCCGATGACTCGACAAACGTGGTTCGTGCTCCTGCTGATTGGAATCACAACGCTATCGACAGCACGCGGCGCGGAACGAACTATCACCGAGCGTTTGAGCCGCGAAGCGTGGATCAAGGACTCGCGACTCATCGCTTCGGCAATCGGGGTCACACGGCGTGAGACGCCAATCTCCTGCCTGATCGACCGAGCGGAGTTGGCCGATGAACTGGATCGGCGGCACGTCTGGTTGGTGAGCGGCCTGGACGGAACGGACCTCAGCGTGGATGAGACGTTGCACCTGCTCCGCTGGTTTCACACGTCGGACGATGCCAGTGCCTTGCGGAGGTCGATGGCCCTGTCGGCGGTCGTGATCGCGAACCCGGATGGCTGGGTGAGTCAGCAGGGCTCGAAGAATCTCTCCGGCGGCGAGCTGACACGCGGCTACCCGCCGCCAGCGGACGGCTATCTGAGTCAGACTGTCCCGGAAGCTCAGTACCTTTGGCGCTGGCTGGGGACGCAGGCTCCCGACGTTGTGATCGACGTCCGACAGAAGGTCGATGGTCCGACGGCGGACGATGACTTCGCTCGGCAACTCGCGAAGCATTCCGCCGCCGGAGTCGGCACGGTTCGAGTTCAATCACTCGCCGTCGCCGCTGCTGGCGAGCTGACTTCGGCGAAGGCGAAATCACTGCTCGAATCGGCCGCATCGGAACAAAGCGAAGCCCGCCGCGAGCGATTGCGTCGTCGCAGCCGATCACCGATCGAAGTGGCCGAGCAGCTCGCCAAGCGATACGGACACTCGCTGAAGACAGTGCAGTACATCCCAGCGGTTGCGGTGATCGGCCGCATTCGGCTGAGCGAACTGACGAACGATCCGTCGCATCGACAAGACGCCGAGCGAATCGTCGAGCCGTATCTTTCTGGAAAACAGAAAGCGATCGGTGACAAGCCGAGCGGCAGCGACTTCGCCGGGCATTTGGTCTTCGGCGAGCTGGCTCTGCGGACGACCGACGAGGCAACGAAAGCGAAATTGATCGCACTTGCGAAGGCCGCCGCCGACTTTGGCTTCGATGCAAACGGCCAGCCGCTCGCGGCGATGCCGTCGCATGTCGAGATGTCCGACGCCGTCTTCATGTCCTGTCCGATCCTCGCGCAAGTCGGCCGCTTGACCGGCGAGACGAAGTACCACGACATGGCCGTGCGACATCTCGCGTTCATGCGAAAGCTCTGTACTCGACCGGACGGCCTGTATCGCAATTCGCCGCTCAACGAAGCGGCTTGGGGACGTGGGAATGGGTTCCCGGCGCTCGGTCTTGCACTCACGCTGACCGAACTGCCGGCCGAGCATCCCGGACGCGCGGAAGTTCTCCACGCCTTCCAAGAACATCTCACCGCGCTGCGAACGCATCAAGACCCGACCGGCATGTGGCATCAGGTCATCGACGTCGAAGGGAGCTACCGCGAGTTGACCGCGACTTGCATGATCACGTTCGCGATGCTGCACGGCATGAAACACGGCTGGCTCGACCGGGCCACTTATGAGCCGTGTGTCCGCAAAGCCTGGCCCGCGATCCTGGCTCGCATCGGTGCGGACGGTTCACTGATCGACGTTTGCGAAGGGACCGGCAAGCAAACGTCGCTGCGAGCCTACCTCGACCGCAAAGCGATCCTTGGCCCCGACGACCGCGGTGGAGCGATGGCGTTGCTCGTCGCCACCGAAATGGCCGACTTCATGTCCGCCAAGTGATTGTCTTTGTGAGCACGATGCGCCAGCGAGTGGTCGCTCGGTGACAAATCAACCAACTCGCTGCCGCTTCGTGCTGGTTTCCCAAGCATCTTAAAAGCTTCACCGCACCAACAAGAAGTCGCGGCTGTTGAGCAGGCTCCACATCAGGTCTTGAGTCGCGTCTGCGCGTTGCTGATCGCCGTACGACTGAAAATGCTTCTTGGCGACCTCGATTTCTTTTCCGCTCGGGCGGCGAGCGAGTGACCACAGATAAAGCTCGTCGATCAGTTGGTCCTCGGTGAGGGGTGGGCTCTGCTTCAGCAATTGGGCGACGCGGCCGTTGGGATCGGTGACTCGGCGGAGGATCGACTGGCCGTTGATCAGGTGCAGAGCTTGGAGCATGTTGCTGTCGCCGTCCCGCTCGCACTCGCAGGCATCCGCTCGTTGAGGCTTGCCGAAGAGCGACAGGAAATCACTGTTGACCTCGGCATCGGGAAGTTGTGCGGCCGAGAAGCCCGCCGGCGCTCCGCCGAAGTTTTCGCGCACGCCGGTCGCTTGCACGAGTGAATCGAGCAACGCTTCGGCCGGAATGCGGCGCGGCAGCGCGTGTGAGAAATTCAGCGTGTCGTGCCGATTGCTGTCATTGGCGACGCTGCTGAGTTGATAGGTCCGCGACGTGACGATTGTCCGCATCAAGTGCCGCACGTCGAAGCGGTGCGCGATGAAATCTTTGGTCAGTGCGTCGAGCAATTCCGGATTGATCGGCGGGTTCGTCGTGCGCAGGTCATCGACCGGATCGATGATGCCGCGCGAGAAGAAATAGCTCCAGAACCGATTGGCGAGACTCCGCGCGAACATCGGGTTGTCGGAGGCCGTCAGCCACGTCGCGAATTGAACTCGGCGGTCAGTGCCGGTCGAAACGGGTGGCTGAATCCCGCCGAGGAATCGGGGTGGCTGAGCTTGTCCCGATCGCGGATTCGTCGCGAATCCAGCCGCGAGTTGCAGGCTGACCGCACGAGCATTCGGGACGCCGGTCATCCGCGGATCGTTCTTCGGCGTCACTTGGTTGAAGAAGCTGGCGAGGCCGTAGTAGTCCTCCTGCGTCCAATTCTCCAGCGGGTGCGTGTGGCAACGAGCACACAACATGCGGACGCCGCAGAAGACCTCGGCGACTCGTTCGAGCGTGTCGTTCGTGTCCTTGCTGACGAGGTAATACGCCCCGGCCGGATGATCGGCCGCTCCGCCCTTGCTGGTCAGCAACTGTCGAGTCATCTCGTCCAGCGGCATGTTCGATGCGACCGCACTGCGAATCCATTCGCGGAAGCCGTACATCGCCGGCTCGCTGAGCCGCACACGCGAGTTCTGCAACAAGTCGCCCCACTTCAGCGACCAGTGATCGACAAACTCCGAACGAGCGAAGAGGGTGTCAATTGCCTTCGTTCGCTTTGCCGGTTCGGCATCGGCGAGGAACTTGCGAACTTCGTCGGCCGTTGGCTGCAAGCCGATCAAGTCGAGCGACACACGCCGCAGGAATTCCTCGTCGCTCGATAACTCTGACGGCGTGACCTTCAAGTCGTTGAGCTTCGCGACGACATGCCGGTCGATGAAGTGCTCGGTCGGCACCGGCGTCGGTTGGAAGTCGGGCTTGCGATTCAGCACGATCAACCGCGCCGCCGCGAACTTTCGCTCAAAGCGCGCGACCACCGCCGACTCGCCCAACTCGCGAGCGGTCACGTGACCGACGTCAGTGACGTCCGCGACTCCTTCGGTGTTGACGTTGAAGATCGCCAGTTTCGTGACGTCGCGCGTCGTGCCATCGGTGTAATGCGCAATCAACTGCAAGCGATGCGACGTGCCAGGCTCCAGCACGAATCGCTCCGGAAACACGCGGACGAATTCAATCTCGGCCTTGTCGTCGAGATCACCTTTCGCACCCTGCTCGATCCACGTTTGCAGGATACGATGCGAGAGGCTCCCCTTGGCGATCCGAATGCCGCCGCGATGCGGTACGTCACCGATCGGCTTGGTCAGCAACAAGCTATCGCTCGGCTTGAGCAGATTGATGCGGCGTCCAAACTGATCGCCGAACACCGCCGTGTAGTCCTGAGTCGCCTCGCCCCCGCGCAACGACAGCTTGAACCCGTTCTTACCGAGCGAGTATCCATGACACGCTCCCGCGTTGCATCCGCCTTTCGAAAGCACCGGCATCACTTCATGCCGAAAGCTGAAAGGCCGCTCGGCCGCCGGCAACTTGACCGTCACCGGCACCTGCACCGTCTGTCCCGCCGCTTGCACCGTGATCTGCGTCTGTCCCGATTTCAGCGGCTTCACCCAGCCGTTCTCGACAATCGCGATCGAGGGATCAGCGCTCGTCAGCGTTGCTTGTTGCGAGAGATCAACCGCGAATCCATCCGCCGTCTTTCCACTGACGGTCAACGAGTGTTCGTGGCGGTGGTGAATCAGCTTGAGCGCTGACGGGACAGCTTGGATGTTGCCCGAGACTGGCTGATCGGCAATGGCTGTTCCGCAAAACAGGATGCAGCAAAACAGAGCAGGCAGCCACTCTTGGCAAATGAATGACACGAGTGGAATCTTGTGAACGGTCTTCATCATTACCCTCGAAGGATTGCCTACCTCGCGCGAAGTTCAAAACCCTAATTGGTTGCCGGCATCGCCGCCAATTTCACGATCAACTCAACCTCTGTGCGAATCGGCTGGTTGCCAGTCAGCGGATCGGGCGGGCCAGTGGCGATCAGCTTGATGCCCTTCACTTCGCCGGCCGCGAAGTTGGCGGGGAAGCGGAGTTCGAGGGCGAAGTCGGTTTGATCCGCTTTGACGGCGGCGTTGGTGATGGCGACTCCGCCCGGCTGGCCGGTGAGTGTCAGGTTCACGTCCCCTTTGAAGTCGGCGAGTCGTTCGATCTTGCCGGTCAGCTTCACAACCGCTCCGGCTTTCGGATCGAGCGTTTGTTCAATGGTCGTCGGGCCGCTCAGCTTCACGGCCAGCGGATTGAGCACCGGCAACCGACGCACCGGTGAGTACGTCGTTCGCAAGACGACGTTTCGTTCGGGATTGAGCAGTTCGGCCTTGATCGCGATGTCGCAGGAACTCTCCGGCAGGACCGACGGGATGACGAGCGCGAGTTCGCTGGTCGAAGGCGCTTTCGCTTCCGCCTCGCGGACAGCGGTTTCAGCGGCGTTCTTCTTGGTCGTGAGGTCCGCGACCTTCGCATCAGCGGCGGTCCTGGCATCGCCTTGAGCGACGGCCGCTTGCTTGACCGCTTCAGCGAGTTGCGTGTCGAGTGCCTTCAGCGCGTTGATCGCAGCGACCACGGGCGGATCGACAGGGACTTCGACGACTCGTTCGGGACGCAGCGCGAGGATGAGGTTCGGTTGGTTGTTGACTCGTGGTTCGAGTTGCGACGTGACCAACGTCAGCCGGATCGGGCCGAGCATTCCGGGCGGACGAACGAACTTCACCGGGATCGCGGGTTTACTCATCAGGGCGAGTTGCGTCATCGGCGGAGCGTCGGCCCACGCGACTTGAAATGGTGTCGCCGATTTCGGAGTCGTCGCGATGGCAAATTGCTCGCGCAGCCAGACGGGTATACGATCATCAGCGGGCGCGTCGGTACGGACTCGCACGGACACGGTTCCGTCCGGCGACTTCAACATCAGCGATGTGACCAGTTGGCCGGCCGCGTCACCCGCGCCGGTCAGCGTCAGCAGTGTGCCGCTGGCTCCGGCGGGGATTTCCGTTCCCGTCGCGGTGACTCCCGAAGGCAGTTGGCCGAGCGACAATTGCAGCGGACCGTCGTAGCCGCGTCGCGAAACATTCACCTCGAAGACCGGCGACTCACCCGACGCGATGTTCGCGATCTCCGACTTCGCGGTGGCGATCACTTCCGGTGTTGGCTTGTCGGTATTGGTCACGACGAGTCGGTAGATCGCTTGCTCGTTGGCGATGTCGAGCGAGTCACGCAGCGCGATCACGAGCAGATCGACTCCGACCGGCACAACGAACTCCAAACGAGGGTCCGTCGAGTTCGGGCCGTCGTCGTTTGTCGCCAGCACGCCACCGTCCTTGTTGCGAATCTCCAGGACAGCGTCGATGCGCGAGCCGATTCGTTCGGCGAAGATTTCGAAAGTCAGCTTCGCGCCGGGCGTGACGCCGAATCGGTACTGATCGAGTTGCCCCGGCGCATCGAGTCGGCCACTGATCGCGACCGGAATCGTCGGCAGAGGCGAGTCATTCGCGGGGACGCTCGCTTCGACCAACTCCGGCAACGAGGACAACAGCACGCTTGGCGACGGGCCGCTGGCGGCTTGCGAATTCGCAAATCCGGTCGGGATCACGTCGCCCTCGGCCGGCGCTTTGAACGGCAACTTTCCGCTGCCGCTGGCTCCGAGTAATTCGAGAGCGACCTCTTGCCCGCGCGTGACCGCTGGTGGAAATGCGAGGTCGGCGAACTGCCATTGTCCGACCTTCAGCCGAAAGAAGCTGACTCCCGGCGGAGCGTATTGCAGATCGTGAATCTCAATCGTGTACTGCCCATCGCGCGGCAGCTTGGTTGCGATGCGACAATCTCCGGCGAGCGTTCGCGACGGCAGCGCCCAGGCGACTTGCACTCGCTGAGCATCGTACAAATGCACGATCGGACGCAGCTTGCTGCCGAGCCGTTTGGCTTCGACCTCGATCAACACGTCTTCGCCCGCTTTGCCGGTGAACGAAGTTTTTGAGACACCGCTTCCCGGCACCGAACCGTGCAAGCTGGCCGGCAGCGAGGCAATCGTTTCCGAAATCGGCAACTGCGGCAGCCGGTCCAACGCAACGGTCACGCTGTTTGAGACTCCGTCGTTCGTCGCCAAGCGCAGTTGCGCGACGCCGGGAGTTGTTTCATTCGGCAACGTTGCGGTCAGCACGAGGCGATTCGCGTTGCTCTGCTTGTCATCAATCGCGGCCTCGACCGCGTTCGCATTCAGCCACAGCTTCGGTGCCGGCAGCAGATCGGCTCCATCAATCGTCACGACCGTCGGCTGGCCAATTTGAAAGCCGCGCACGTTGACGCTGCGAATCTCAGGCGGGCGGGCTTCTGCTTGCAATTCGGTCAGCGCGATCACGATTGCCAGCGAAGTTGTGATTCGAGGAAGTCGGATCATCTCGGTCTCATTCCGAAAGCAGGATTTACCACAGAGACACAGAGGACACAGAGGACACAGAGAAATCCAGCCTCTCTGTGCCCTCTGTGTCTCTGTGGTGCAATTGTCTTTTACCCGAACAACTGATCGATCGGCTCGGCTTCGATCAAGCGGATTGGCCGATTGCCGGGGCCGGGCATCATGGTGGTTTCGAGGTCGATGCCCATCGCGTGGTAGATCGAGGCGAGGATTTGCGGTGGCTCGATCGGATTGTTCTGCGGGCGAGCTCCCTGCTTATCGGACGAGCCAATGACTTGGCCGCCTTTGACTGGGCCGCCGGCCATGAAGTTCGTCCAGACGCCGGGGTGATGGTCTCGGCCGCCGCGAGGGTTGATGCCGGGGGTGCGGCCGAATTCGCTCAGCACGCAGACGACGGTGTCGTTGAGCATCCCGCGGTACGAAAGATCTTCGATTAGCGCGGTGAAGGCCCAGTCGAATTGCGGGCAGAGCATTCGTTCGTAATCGAGAATCGTGTTGTTCAAGCCACCGCCGTCGGCGTGCATGTCCCAGCAGGAGAGATTGAAGACGGTGTCGAAGTGGTTGATCGTGATGTAGCGAGCACCGCGTTCGATCAGCCGCCGAGCCATCAGGCAGCTCTGGCCGAGCGTGTTGCGGCCGTAGCGGTCTTGCAGCTTCGGTTGTTCTTGGGTGAGATCGAACGCCTGCTTGGCTTCGGGGGAGGTCAGCAGGTTGAACGCGCGAGCGTACGCCGCATCGCGACCGATCGCCGAATTCGATTCGGCCTTGCGTTGCACCTCGTCGATTTGCGTCAGCAGTTGCTTGCGAGCGTTGATGCGGAACTCGGTCTGCCCGGCGGGGGGTTGCAGATCGACGACCTTGAAGTCCGACCGGGCGGGATCGGCTCCGAGGAAGAACGGCTCGTGAGCACTGCCGATGTACGCGGCCGATTGCCCGTGGAGCGGTCCGGCTCCGGTGTTGCCGATCTTGCCCGGCAGGATGATCGACGCCGGCAGCGTGCCGCGGCTGCCGAAGACTCGCGAGATCACCGAGCCGCTGTACGGCTTCATGCTGTCGGCGTTGAAGTCGTGGCCGGTCATCATCCACCGCTGGCCGTTCTCGTGAGACGCT